>JAYTMF010000300.1:0-4674 GCA_043728755.1 Flavobacteriales bacterium | reverse complement strand
TAAATTTTGCTCCTTTCCCTGTTCTTGAATCCGATCGCTTGCGGCTCGTTCAATTTGAGGAAAGGCATCTTGAAGCTATGTTCTTGTTGCGCACAAGTGATGACGTTATGAGATTCGTTGAACGACCAAGACCTGAGAACATTGAAGAGGTACGGGAAATGCTCATGAACAATAAGGAACTGGCCGAGAAAAAAGAGGGCATTGTATGGGTTGTCGAGCTCAAAGAAGAACAAATATTAGCAGGTACGATCGGCTTCTGGCGAATGAAGAAGGAACATCATCGCGCGGAAATAGGATATATGATACTTCCACAATACTGGAAGCAAGGAATCATGAGTGAGGCGCTCCGCGAAGTGTTGCGTTATGGTTTTGATGTGATGCGACTGCATAGCATTGAAGCTGACATCAATCCCGAAAACTCCGCTTCTGCAACTATTCTTGAACGCAACGGTTTTTCCAGAGAAGCATTTTTCAAAGAAAATTTTTATTGGAAAGGCAAATACCTCAATAGCGCTATTTATTCCTTGCTGGTTCAGGATTACAAAAGTTCACTAAAATAAAATAGCCTCGGTTTCCCAAGGCTATTTTCAAAATTCATTGCTGACTTATTCTTTGATGATCGTGCGTGCTATGGCTACACCATCGCGAATGATCCGTGCATGATACATTCCATTTGCCCATTCTGACATGTTGATCGGTAGAATAAAATCACCGCTCAATGTGCCATAATCTTTCGACACAAGTTTCTTTCCATCAAGACTGTAGATTTCAACGGATAGTTTAGTTCCATTTATCAAATGCATATTGATGTTGCATTGATTGTTTGTTGGATTTGGATAAATGGTCAACTCTTCTTCAACGGATGAAAGTGATGTCATTCCAACCACATTAGTGCCCGATACAAAACCATTCTCAATCGCTGCATTCAATGATGCAGAGAATGCGTTGTCTATCGTGCCGTCCGGTGCGATCACCATGGCAACGATATGCATTAAGTCTTCTTCCCAAGTTGTGGGTAAAGTAAATGTGAAGTTGTGGGTAGAAGCATTGCCCAAATTCATCATTCCTGTATAGGCATTCGGCAGACCGGCGAAAGAAGGACTGATTGCACGCGCAACATGATCATAAGACATTTGGCTCGCTGGAACAGGATTGGGCAAGGTTTCATAGCCACCCATATTGCCATTGCTGCCACCTGCATAGGCATTCGCTTGATTCCATTGTGAACCCGTTCCTGTTACATCATCTTCTGTAAGCACAACGGCTATTTTATAATTTCCTGATACTGTTTCCTGAAATGTGGTTGTCGCACTCACCTGCAATGTACGTGTTGTTGCATCCCAGGTTGCACCGTTTGTGATGAAGGCTTTTGGAGCGATTTGAATGCGCTCAAGAAAGGGAATCTCAAATTGAGATGGATCGTATTCTGGCCCGCGATCAACTACTCCACTTGGATAGCCACCGATCAACGTTCCTATCGCTGCATCATAGGGAGCAACAACCATCGGGTCGCCATTGTGCACAGCAATACCAATGTAAAGATTTCCATATGTTGTACTCAGTCGTTCCATAAACACAGTTCCTCTCACACACCATGGACACCATGTTCCTGTCGCTTCTTCCGCAATAACTTTTTTTCCGGGAGCTGGTACAATCGGATTTACGTTGAGTGATTTTGTGTCATCGATGGATTCATCATCTACGAATGAACCATTCACCAGTGATATCGTTGCAACTGCCTGATTCAGTCCGGCGACGATTGAATATGACTCTGTGAAATTTACAGTGTAAAAACCAAGAGAGGGAATGGTGACACCTGAAATATTCTGATTGTAAATAGTTCCGTTGTAGGAAATTTCCAACGTAAATGAAGTGATGGTGGTGGTACCTAGATTGCGCACAACGACCTGTGGATTTACTGATTGACCGGCAAGTAGTCCACTCATCTGATTGATTGAGGTTACGGCGCCATTAAGAACTGGAAGTGTGTATCCTGTGAATTCATATGAAACATCGTCAACATAAAATTGATTTCCACTCAAGGGATAAATATCCATGCTCGCTATTTGTGTACTGCCATTCGAATAGGTGCCTTGTGACACATCATCGATGAATACTTCCCAGGTATTTGTGCTCAAATTATTTTCCATCCTAAACTTGAACCATGCATTTTCCGGATAGGAAGCAGCAAGCAGCAGCGTGCCCCCTGAATTGAACTGGGCAATACCTCCAGGAAGAAAAAACGCATCTGCCGCCCATGTTGCGCCGGGATTGGCGCCTCCCTGCAAATTGAAATATGCGCCTTGGTCGGCATTTACATAAAACCACATTTCAAGATTGAATTGTCCAACATTCAGCACTCCCGGAAACGGAAGTATGATGTCTGAGGGGCCTCCGCCTGTTGCCGTGGAAGCGAAGTAGATCGAATTTGTGCCGCTATGTGCGTTGGCAACTGAAACAGCAACGTCGTCGAGACCACCATTAGCGCTTGTCCACGTTGCCCAATCAGAACTTGTTGCTGCCAACATGTCCCCGGCATTGTAATTTTCGAAGTCATCAGAAAAACTCTGACAAAAAATAGTGAATTGACATCCAAAAAGGATGATTGCAAGTAAAATTTTTCTCATAGATAATTGGATTATTAAGGTGAGTAAATGTATCCTATAGTCGAAATTATCAAGCTAAATATTTGAATTTGATTGCATTCTCAATGCAAATGTGACATCCTTTATTGAGAACATGCTAATTTACTTCGGGCCGTAATTATAGGTTTTTATGCCATAGCACGAAGAACTGAGCAAAATCATTATAGAGTTCAAGATTGATTTCTAACCTTGTTCGAATCGCTAACTTGCACAAAAATTATTACAACATGAGCAACAAGGATTGGCCTTTGTGGGAAGTATTTATTAGGAGCAAGAGTGGACTCGCACATAAGCACATAGGTAGTCTGCATGCTACTGATGCAAAAATGGCTATCGAAAATGCACGTGATGTTTATACAAGAAGGATGGAAGGAATCAGCGTGTGGGTTGTGAAAAGTGCAGATGTAGTTGCGTCATCACCTGATGACAAGGGCTTTTTGTTCGATCCGGCAAATGACAAGGTGTATCGGCATCCAACGTTTTATGACATCCCTCCTGAGGTCGGCCATATGTGATTGCGACAATCGCTTGGCGCAGTCGTTCTCCAATTGTTCTCGTGAGATATTTTTTGAGTTGCAAATAGAAAAAAAGTTTTATTATAATGAAAGCTGAAAATCCATTACTAGAATATGTTCTTCGCATTGCGGATAATGCGCTGATTTATGGTCAGCGATTGAGTGAGTGGTGCGGGCATGGTCCTGCGCTGGAAGAGGATATTGCCCTCGCTAATACAGCGCTTGATTATCTGGGACAAGCTACTTCATTGTTGAAGTATGCAGCGGTGATTGAAGGCAAAGGACGTGATGAAGATGCATTGGCATTTCTTCGCGAAGTTGCTGATTTCAAAAATTTATTGATCACAGAATTGCCCAATGGCAATTATGCATATACCATATCACGACAGTTCTTTTTCTCGACATGGTATTTACTTTTTCTCGAAAAATTGCAGTCATCTGGTGATGAATTTCTGAGCGGATTTGCACAAAAGTCGCTGAAGGAGTTGAAGTATCATGTACAGCATGCATCGGATTGGATGCTTCGCCTGGGTGATGGCACCGAGGTCAGTCATCAGCGATTGCAGAATGCTGTCAATGCTCTATGGGAATATACTCCTGAATTCTTCATGATGGATGAATTGGATCAATGGGCGATTGAAAATGGCATTGGAATGAATTGCGCCGAAATAGAAACGGAATGGCGGTCAAGAATTCAACAAGTATTATTGGAGGCAACGCTTGAAGTTCCCGCGAATGACTGGGGACAAAGAGGAGGAAGAATCGGTAAGCATACAGAACATTTAGGATTCGTACTTGCTGAGATGCAACACATGCAACGATCTTTTCCCGATGCAAAATGGTGAGATGAATGATCAGGAAGAATATCGAAATATTATCCGTAGAAGAAATTTGGAAACTTCTCTCTGAAGTGGAAGATCCGGAGATACCCATCCTCAATGTCGTAGAGATGGGTATTATTCGTGAAGTGAACGTTGAGAACAATCTTGTCCGCATTGTGATCACGCCAACCTATAGCGGATGTCCCGCAATGAAGACAATAGAAGAGGATATTGAGGAAGTCATGAAGGACAATTTTATGGATCACTATGTGATTGTTACCAAGCTATCACCGGCCTGGACAACCGACTGGATGACAAATGAGGCCAGGCAGAAGCTTCTCTCCGAAGGCATTGCTCCTCCTCAATTCGGAAGCACTGACAAGGCTCTCCTCATGGGAAAGATCAGAGATGTTCAATGTCCTCGCTGCAGATCAAGCAACACTCAAATGATTTCTCAATTTGGTTCAACGGCTTGTAAATCGCTATATAAGTGTTCAGATTGTCTTGAACCATTTGACTATTTCAAGTGCATTTAATTGTAGTGTTCAACATGGCATTTTAGCGCTTTGCTGCAAAAAAAAAGACGCTCGAAGGCGTCTCTTTTTTAATTCAATAATTTGTCAGTGTTGAACAATAATTTGTTTTACTATGACATTTTCGCCGTCATTAAATCTCATGTGATATACTCCACTG
>JAYTMF010000299.1:0-1332 GCA_043728755.1 Flavobacteriales bacterium | reverse complement strand
GAAGCAATCTTGCCTAATTGAGACTAATCTCCTCATCGAGAGAGATTGCTTCGTTCCTCGCAATGACGTGCCAATTGACAATAGTTATTAAACAAAGGACTGCATTTCATGCAATTTAGAATAGCTGCCATTTTTAGAAAGAAGCTCCGTATGAGTGCCACGCTCGATGATAAGTCCTTTTTGCATAACAATAATTTCATCCGCATGTTGAATAGTTGAAAGTCGATGAGCAATCACCAGCGTAGTCCTGTTTTTCATCAATTGTATAATTGCATCCTGAACCAGTCGCTCACTTTCCGTATCGAGTGCAGATGTGGCCTCATCTAAAATTAGTATTGGTGGATTTTTAAGAATCGCACGCGCAATACTTATACGTTGTCTTTGACCTCCACTCATCTTACTTCCGCGATCGCCGGTATTTGTCTGGTATCCTTCAGGCATTTGCATGATGAAGTCGTGAGCATTTGCAATCTTCGCTGCATTAATCACATCTACTTCTTTGCAATCAGTAATACCAAATGCAATATTGTTGAAGATCGTATCATTGAAAAGCACACTTTCCTGGCTTACGATTCCCATTAATCCACGAAGATCTTTTATTTTATAATCGCGCGAATTCTTTCCATCAATTAATATTTCTCCTTTATCTGTATCATAAAACCTTGGAAGCATATCAGCTAATGTTGTCTTACCTGATCCGCTTTGTCCTACAAGTGCAATTGTCTTTCCTTTTTCAATTGTGAGATTAATATTATTCAGTGCCCATCCGCTACCACCTTTGTAATAAGCGAAAGAGACATTTTTGTATTCGATTCTGTCAGCAAATTTTTCAACCCGAATTGCATTTTCCTTATCGAAGATTGTAATTTCTCCATCGAGAATTTTATTTATTCTTTCTGCTGATGACAATCCCCGCTGCACATTCGAATATGCATCTGAAAAAGATTTAGCAGGTGGAATGAGTTGGGAGAAGATAGCAATGAAAGCGATGAACACCGATGGTTCCAGCTTTTGTCCGGCATCAAGTACAAGTCGACCGCCAAAATACATTACAATAACCAAAACCACCGCTCCGAGAAATTCACTCATCGGTGAACTCAGATCGCGTTTACGGTACAATCGTACCATCAGCCTGCGATACTCATCATTCAGTGATGCAAACCTATCCTTGAAAAATTTTTCTGCAGTAAAAGCTTTTATAATTCTCAAACCGGAAAGTGTTTCTTCAATTGTTGAAAGTAGAATTCCCATCTTCGCCTGGCTTTTTGAAGAAGTGCGACGCAGACTTTTACCGATTTGCCCGATTGCCAGTCCCGCAACCGGTAGTAGAAT
>JAYTMF010000298.1:0-2116 GCA_043728755.1 Flavobacteriales bacterium | reverse complement strand
AGTCCGGGTGAGTTCGCGCAAGGTCACCTTCCTGGAGCTGTAAGTTTCCCTCTACTCAATGATGAACAACGACACATCGTGGGCATCACTTACAAAGAGCAAGGACACCAGTCAGCGGTCATCAAAGGTTTTGAGCTTACTGGTCATCTTTTCGCAAAGTATGCAACAGATGCGATCGCACTCGCTGACGGGCGTGAGATATTCGTCTACTGCTGGCGCGGTGGATTGCGCAGTAACGTTATGTCATGGGTGTTGAGGTTGGCGGGATTGAACGTAACGTTACTCACAGGTGGATATAAAACATATCGTCAAAAATGTCTTGAATTATTTGCTGCATCGCATCACCTTGTTTTGATTGCAGGCAAAACAGGATCGGGCAAAAGTGAATTACTCGAAGTGTTGAGTTCTATTGGCGAATCAATTATTGATCTTGAAGGATTGGCCAATCACAAAGGATCATCATTTGGAGGCTTGGGACAATTGCCACAGCCCACACAAGAGCAATTTGAGAATTTAATCGGTTGGCATTTATACAAGCAACAAGAAAAGAAGATTTGGCTTGAAGACGAAAGCAGATTCATTGGAAAAGTGCGTATTCCGGATGCGCTTTATCACCAAATGGCAGCATCGGGCATGGTAGAGATAGAGCGTACACTCGACGATCGTTGTGAAAGAATTTTGGTGGAGTATGGACATTTCCCAATGGAGCAACTCGAAGAAAGAACAACAGCAATCACCAAGCGCATGGGCGGAGACAGGGTGAAGGAATCGTTGGATTGCTTGCTCGCAGGCGATATGAAAGGATGGTTGCTCCCGCTAATGGATTATTATGATCGCTCTTATAGTCATTCACGTGAGGTTCGCAAAAAATTGCTTTTGGGAAAAGTCGTTATCAATGGCGAATCAGCTTCGGAAGTTTGCGATCAACTAAAAGGAATGGAGGCAACGTTATGGATGAAACAATAGAGGCTGTTAAGCTTACCGCATACAGCAAGGGAGCGGGATGCGGGTGTAAAATTTCTCCTGCTATACTAAAAGATATTTTGAGGACATCGGAAGAATTTCCGGCTGATCCGCGATTGCTTGTAGGCAACGAAAGCAATGACGATGCATCTGTTCTGGATCTGGGCAATGGAGAATGTCTGATCAGCACCACGGATTTTTTTATGCCCGTTGTTGATGATGCATACACATTCGGAAAAATCGCTGCAGCCAATTCATTGAGTGATGTGTATGCAATGGGGGGCAAGCCCATTACCGCACTGGCAATACTTGGCTGGCCGGTAGATAAGCTTTCTCCGGAGTTAGCGCAACGTGTTCTGGAAGGAGCGCGATTTGTTTGTCGCGTTGCAGGAATAACGTTGGCAGGAGGTCATAGTATTGAAAGCGCTGAGCCAATCTTTGGACTAGCGGTTAACGGACTGGTGAAGCGTGAACAGATCAAAAGGAACAATACCGCCCAAGTTGGCGACAAGCTATATATCACCAAGCCGATTGGAATGGGTGTCATTACTACCGCTGCTAAGCGCGGTGTTGCAAAGGCAGAACACATAGATGCATGTATCAGTTACATGATAGCATTGAATAAAATAGGAGAGGCACTGGGAAATATTTCCGGCGTACACGCACTCACCGACATTACCGGATTTGGATTGGCAGGTCATCTGATTGAAATGTGTGAAGGCAGTCATTGCTCTGCTGATTTGGAGTTTGACGCAATACCGATGTTGCCATTTCTGAATGAATATCTGGATCAATTCATCTATCCGGATATGTCCACGAAAAACTTTTCTTTCTACAGTTCGAGAATTTCGACAATGAACGCGAAGCAACTATTCACCTTGTGCGATCCACAAACCAGCGGAGGATTGCTGGTAGCCGTTTCAAGCCAATCAGAAACAGAATATTTAGAGCATGTACATTCATTCGGATTGCAGGGCATCGCAGATAAATGTGTCGGCGTGATCACTGAAAAAACCACACAAGTGATCAATCTAAAATGAAGCGCAATCAATAGTGTGCTTGTTCGGGATTGTGAATGATACCGAACTTCATACTTTTGCGCCCCGTATTTCGCACCCATAGCTCAATTGGTTAGAGCAACTGACTCATAATC
>JAYTMF010000297.1:0-2065 GCA_043728755.1 Flavobacteriales bacterium | reverse complement strand
CAAAACACTTGCATATCCTTCTCGCTTTTCCCAATACCTATTTTTCAAAGTTGCAACCGGCAGGAGAATTCAACAATCTTCAATCGGTGACTAACGAAGTAAAACTCATGCTCGATCCCTCTGCTGTTGTTCCTCCTTCCGATGGCACACCGCAACGCTTCGGCGCAAAGGATGTTTTTGATCTCAGCTGGGTGAATTTGATGAATGCCTATAGTTGCACCGAATGTGGACGTTGCACTGCGGAATGTCCCGCGAATCAGACCGGCAAACTGTTGTCGCCACGAAAGATCATGATGGACACGCGCGACAGGCTTGTAGAGGTCGGTGAAAATCGCGATGCGAATGGAGGAACTTGGCAAGATGACGGAAAATCGCTGCTGCACAATTACATCAGCGAAGAAGAGCTGTGGGCATGTACAACTTGCAACGCTTGCACCGAAGCATGTCCGATCAATATCAATCCGCTGGAGATCATCATTGATCTGCGCAGATATCTGATCATGGAAGAAAGTAAATCACCGGAGAGCATCACAGCCATGTTCAACAATATTGAAAACAATGGCGCGCCATGGGCAATGAGCGCATCTGATCGCGATAAGTGGAAAGAAAATTAAAGACGAACATCAATACGACATGGCAGAATTACTCGACGCGCAAGAAGATGGAAAACGAATCTCACCGATTCTACCTGCAAGCGTAAAAAACTTTTTGATAGATATCGATGGCACCATCGGTGAGGACATCCCGAATGAAGAGCCGGAAAGAATGGAAGATGCTGCGGTGTATCCTGATGCACTACAAAAATGCAATCAATGGTATGACGAAGGACATGTGATCTTCTTCTTCACTTCACGCACTGAAGCACACCGAGAGGTGACAGAAGGCTGGCTGAAAAAATGCGGCTTCAAGTATCACGGTATCCTCTTCGGAAAACCGCGTGGAGGCAATTATCACTGGATTGACAATCACATGGTGCGTGCCACAAGATTTGAAGGAAAATTCACAGACCTTGTAGAAAAAGAAATGGTCATTCAGGTATTCAAGGAGTGACAAAATCATTTTCCGTTGGATTGAAATATGCATGAGAAAACTCCATCGAAAAAAAGCAACGCATAAAGCAAATCATAAAAGATAATAAGCAAAATCAATGAGCGAATTAAAAGTGAAGACAATGGCTGAATGTCTTGCGACAGGTGAAGTTCCTGAAATACTTTTTTGGGTAGGCTGCGCAGGAAGTTTCGATGATCGTGCGAAAAAAATCACCAAGGCGATCGCTAAAATTCTAAATCATTGCAACGTATCATTTGCCATTCTGGGAGCAGAAGAATCATGTACCGGAGATCCAGCCAAGAGAGCAGGAAATGAATTCCTTTTTCAAATGATGGCGATGCAAAATATTCAGGTGCTCAATGGATATGAAGTAAAAAAAATAGTGACCGGTTGTCCACACTGTTTCAATACACTGAAGAATGAATACCCTTCATTGGGTGGGAATTTTGACGTGATACATCACACGCAGTTGATCAACCAACTGATTGGCGAGGGACGCATTCAATTGCAGGGCGGTGGTTCATTCAAAGGCAAACGCATCACCTTTCACGATCCTTGCTATTTGGGAAGAGGCAACAATGTTTACGAAGCACCACGAGAAGTGCTGGTCAAACTCGACGCCGAACTGGTGGAAATGAAACGCAGCAGAGCCAATGGATTGTGCTGCGGTGCCGGAGGCGCACAAATGTTCAAGGAAGCAGAACCGGGAAATAAAGAAGTAAACGTTGAGCGCACTGAAGATGCTCTTGGAACGAATCCGCATGTGATCGCTGTCGGTTGCCCGTTTTGCAATACCATGATGACCGATGGTGTCAAACACTTCGAAAAAGAAAATCAGATCGTCGTAAAAGACGTCGCTGAACTAATCGCTGAAGCCGCGGATCTCTAGTGATATTCTTATTTTTCACTTTGCATTGAAACACTGATGCACAGGCTTCATTCCAAGACAACATCAACCTCAGTTTATATTTGACCATTCACATCAACGCAAATTACATATGAAATTACTTGAAGG
>JAYTMF010000296.1:0-3649 GCA_043728755.1 Flavobacteriales bacterium | reverse complement strand
AAGGATTATGTGGAAGGAATGTGGATGATGATGCAACACGATAAACCCGATGATTTTGTACTTGCTACCGGTGTTACGCATACCGTGCGTCATTTCTGCGATCTGGCCTTCGGTCACGTGGGAATTACCCTGGAATGGAAAGGCAAGGGTGTGGAAGAAAGGGCAGTGGATAAGAAAACCGGCAAAGTGTTGATCGAAATTGATCCGAAATATTTCAGACCAACAGAAGTTGAATTGCTCATAGGTGATCCATCGAAAGCACAAAGAGAACTCGGTTGGAAACACAAATATTCACTCGAGCAATTGGTTGCGGAGATGGTAAAAGCAGATATGGAATTGTTCACGCGCGATAGATATTTGCTTGAGGGTGGACACAAAGTGATGAATTATCACGAATAGCCTTCGCTCAATTTCTAATCTGAATAATCTGGTTTTTAGCAGGTAAGTTTTCCCGACGCATCAACGCATGTCTCAAACACGCACTTTGTATTACAGCCTCATCAAACCTCTCATATCCGTTGGTGCGTTTTTGTTTTTTAGACGCTTTACAAGTTTTGGAAAGAAGAATCTGCCGGTCAATCGACCAGTGGTACTCGTGGCCAATCATCAGAATGCTATGCTCGATCCTGTGATGGCAGGAATTTTCAGTCACAGTCAATTGCATTGGCTCACCCGTGCCGACCTTTTCAAAAAACCGGAGATGAATAAACTTCTGCGCAAGCTTAATATGTTGCCTGTCTTCAGGGAGCGCGACAGAGTTGTGAATTTGTTTGAAAAGAATCAGGAGACATTCGAAGAATGCTACGCACGATTAAAACAAAATGCAGTTATAAGTATTTTTCCCGAAGGATCACACCGTGGCAAGAAGCAACTGATGCCATTAAAAAAAGGAACCGCACGCATGATCTTCGGTGCGATCGACAGCGGCGTTGAGAATCTTTGTGTTGTGCCTGTTGGACTCGACTACGAGAATTACTACACCTATCGCAAGGAATTACTCGTGATCTATGGCGAGCCTATTGAAATTTCATTTGGCGCGAACTTGACGACATTCGAAAAGGCGAAAGCGCAAACCATCGTTACAGAAAAAATCAGGGAAGGACTTTCTCAAGTGATGATCGATATCAAAAACGATGACGTCTACCACGAAATACTTTTACTTAAACCCATCAGCGACAAGCTTTGCAAGTCACGAAGTCAAGCCGAGCAATTCGCTGCATTCAAGAAGTTGACAGTCGAACTTGATCAAAACAGCGAACATCATCATCGATTGAACCGTGAGGTAAATGAATACAAGAGCCTCATGCACCAACTGCGCATCCGCGAGGTTATGTACGCAAAATATTTTCCTTTCTGGAAAATTTTATTTGTTGCGCTGTTTATGATTCCATCAATTATTTCTGCAATTTTCTTTTATCCGATTTATGCGATAACCGAAAACTTTGTCCGCAAAGTCATCAAAGATTTACTCTTCAAGAATTCAATTCGACTTTGTTTCTGGACCTTCATCACGCCTGTTTGGTTGTTGATATTTTTTCTGGTGCTCAAATTTTTCTCTAAACAAACAATGATTGCATTTTATGCGACCAATGCATTGTTCGCCGGAGGTATTATTGCACTGTATTGGTGGGAAATGTGGAAGCATTTGCGACAGCATGTGCGTTGCATGAAATTCCGAAATTCAGACAGCGAATTGTACGCATCATGGAAAGAGAAGCGGACATTGCTCATCGAATGGGTAAAGGAACTTAATCAAACTCTTCAGAGAAATGTATAAGCGAATAAACGGACTTCAGCATATTGGTGTAGCAGTCACTGACATGAATGCGTCACTGAAATTTTATCGCAAATTTTTTGGATTGGATATACCATTCTTCGATAGTGTGCAGCCTGCTCCTTTGATGGATGTGTATACACGAAACGAAACCATTACCAAACGCGCCAGCATGGTAATGAACTTACAGGGCGGCTGCGCCATTGAAGTGATTCGTCCTACATCATTTGAGCCTGTGGGAGCAAAGGTTAAGATCGGCGTTGGCGATCTTGGAATTTTCATAACGCAGATAAAATGCAAAGACATTGATCTCACTTATGCGTTTTGTAAAAAGGAGAATGCACCCAAAATTTCTGAATTGAAACAAGATCCATTGGGGCGTTGGACTTTTTATATTGAAGATCTGGATGAAAATATTTGGCAATACCTCCAGGGGGAAGCTTGGTACACACAGAACAAACATCACAGCGGTGGAGTAGTGGGATGCACTACTGGCGTGAGTGACATGGAGAAATCGTTGAAATTATACCGAGATATTCTCGGATTCGATCAATTGGTATATGATAAGACCGGAGTTTTTGATGACTGGAATGACTTGAACAGCGGCAGTGAAAAATATCGCCGGGTGCTGCTGACACAAAGTGCCCAACCTGGTGGTGGCTTTGCCAAGGTGACCGGTCGAACTTACATTGAATTGGTGCAGGCATTGGACAGAAAGCCGCACTTCATATTCGAAGAACGTATTTGGGGTGATACAGGATTTGCACATATCGGTTTTGATGTGAAGGGAATGAAAGCGCTAGGCAAGGATCTGAAAAATGCCGGCTATCCTTTTACCTGCGATAGCAACGACGCACTCAATATGGGCACAGCCAAAGTGCATTGTACATATATCCATGATGACGATCGTACATTGATCGAAATGATTGAAGTATTTAAAGTTCCGATCATTGAGAAGTGGGGAGTCTTTTTGAACATGGAAAAACGTGATCCACTGAAACCGCTGCCGGATCTTATGCTGAAGGCATTGCGGTTTTCAAGAATTAAGGACTAGCTCATTTGGCGCTTCTCTTCCGCAAGATTTTCTCAAACATATTCGGAAAGAATCGTCGAACTTTTAATCCAAATATTTCTTTTCCACCAACGCCGAATTCTTTTTTACCAGCCGCAACGCCCTCCAGAATTTTATGCGCACAAATTTCCGGCAGTATGCCCACGGCCTGATTGTTATCCATTTCGCCTGTTGGTTCGCCTTTTTCATTCATAGCGTGCTTAGAAATTTCTGTAGCGACTAATCCCGGCATGACAAGGGTGATAGAAATTCCCTTTTGTTCTGTTTCCATTCGCATTGAATCATAATATCCATGGAGCGCGTGCTTCGTTGCAGCATAGGAAGATCTGAGGTGAAATCCCCATTTGCCCACAAGGCTGGAGGTGATCACCAACTGACCCCCGCCATTTTCGATCATATGTTTAGCAACCAATTTGCTCAATAGAATATTCCCGAAAAAATTGATGTCGAAAATTTTTCGCGTCAACGCAGATGACGTTAACATTGCTTCTCCTCGCTGACTGATTCCTCCGTTATTGAAGAGGATGTCTATTTTTTTGTTGTGCTGCAATGCAAGACCAACTGCGTTTTCAACATCTTCTTCGACACCCTGGTCAAAAGGTATGATCTCAACATTTTCAGGATGCGCACATCTGCTCTTTACGAATTCCAACATGTCAATTCTACGAGCCGAAAGGATAAGCAGCGCGTTTTCAAGAGAAAGTGCATAGGCGAGAAATTCTCCAATGCCCGAACTTGCGCCTGTGATCCAAATGGTTTTGCCAGAATAATAAGACTTCAATTCAATCATAATTTGAGGGTGT
>JAYTMF010000295.1:0-4929 GCA_043728755.1 Flavobacteriales bacterium | reverse complement strand
ACTACGACAGGAAAAGTAGTCTGGAAGCAGACATTGGCGCCCGGCGAGATTTTGAAAAAGCATCTTCGCTTCAATGTGAAATATCCTAAGAAAAAATATGTCAGCGGATTGTAGACTTCACATTGAAAGCGTCGCTACCACAATTGAATGAACGAATCAAAACACGATATCATCACCAAAGAAGACATCCGCCAGTTGGTGGATGTTTTTTATGGCAAAGTAGTATTGGATGATGTACTCAAGGACTTTTTTAGCGGTCTGGATTTCGAACACCACAAGCCGAAGATGATTGATTTCTGGTCATTCGTACTGCTGGATGAGCCCGGCTATACAACGAGCGTGTTCGATAAGCATGCCCATATGAAACTCGCTGACGAGCATTTTGATCGTTGGATATCACTCTTTGATGAAACCGTACATGAATTGTTCGAAGGCGAAAAAGCATCCATGGCCGTTTTTCGCGCGAAGACTATCGCATGGTCATTTGCGGAAAAGTTCAAACGAATGAATGACAGCACATTGTAATATTCGTTCGCGTATCTTGTTCCTGTATTTGTAATTTCGAAACTCAGTCACGCCATCTGAACAGGAGAAAATTCATACAGC
Organism: Flavobacteriales bacterium; assembly: GCA_043728755.1. Lineage (GTDB taxonomy): Bacteria > Bacteroidota > Bacteroidia > Flavobacteriales_D > Sanyastnellaceae > JAIBBG01. The sequence goes on along the minus strand of JAYTMF010000295.1, from coordinate 4,323 downwards.
AATCTGCGCTGAGTGCGGCCTATCTCGCTCTGTTACCGTCATTGTTTTCTTCCTGCAAAAAAGAATTGCTGTACGGCGATTCTACATTCAAAGGTGATGTGATCATCATCGGTGCTGGAGCTGCTGGCATGTACGCGGCGTATTTACTCGCACAACAGGGTATCCATGTTCGGTTGCTTGAAGCATCCGATCGCTATGGTGGCAGAGTAAAATCGCTCAATGACTTCGCGGATTTTCCCATTGAACTTGGCGCAGAAGAAATCCACGGAGAGCGATCACTCTGGTATGACATGGTGCTGGCCTCCGGCGCAAAATTCATAACGGCACCATCCGACGATTACTTCTACTTCAATGGATCATTGAAAACGGAAGCAGAAGCAATCACCAACACCTTTTTCAACTTAATGCGAACGATGATCGACAATGTTGAAACCTATTCCGGAAGTGATGTTTCCGCTGAGACGTACGGTCAACTTTCCGGATTGAATAACAACGTAAGCCATCTGTACAACGCGTTGCTCGCAAATGAAAATGGCACATCCACCACACGCCTTGGCATGCACGGTCTGCGTGATGCCGCTGCAAACTGGACCGCCGGAAACAAAAATCTCATGCTCAAAGACAAGTCCTTCTTGCAAATTATGGAGCAGCGATTTTCATCGATCATCAGTAAAATAAATCTCAATACAGAAGTAGTTTCTATTGATCATTCAGGAAATAAGATTCGTATCGTTGACCAAAATGACAACATCTACGAAACGGACAAAGTCATATTGACGGTACCGATCAGCATTTTAAAAGAAGGAGACATTGCATTCCATCCTTCGCTTCCCGCAGATAAGTTAAATGCGTTTCAGAAAATTGGTTTTGACACAGGCATGAAAATCGTCCTGAAATTTGATGCACGCGTCTGGCAACAGAATACAGGTTTCATTTATGGACAAGGACTTGTTCCGATCTTCTGGGCTACAGCCGCAGGCGAACGGAGTGTTGATGATCTCTTGCTTACAGCATTCATCACCGGAGAAAAAGCAGAACAACTTTCTGCGTTGGGCGATGCGATTATTCCTACAGTTCTTGGAGAATTGGATGTGATATTTGGCGACGCGTCTTCACATTATGTTTCAAGTTTTGTGCAAGATTGGGGAAATGAACCTTTCATAAGAGGTGCATATTCCTATCCGAAAATCGGAACAGGAAACGCGCGAGAAATCGCGTCGCAAAACATCGCCGGCAAAATTTATTTCGCAGGAGAAGCCATGCACACCGGAGGACATTTCGGAACAGTGCATGGCGCCATGGAAACAGCCCTGCGCGCGGTGAATGAAATTCTCACAGTAACACCGATTTGACAAGTGTAATAGTCCAATCTTCGCTTCGCCAGCTTGAACTAAACACTTGTATCCATCGTCATTTACCACTGTATGATTTTTCAAACATTGGCCTATTTAATAAATCACATTGGTATAACATGAGAAGTCTCACATCCTATCAACTTATCCGACACCTTTTATCAGTAATGTTGTTTTTGATTGTTGCCCTTGCCGGCAATTCACAGCCGTCGATCATCTTACAATATTCGTATTTGCATTCGCCCACACTCGATAAGATTTTACAGACATACAATACGTCGCGACCCTGGCAAGAAGATAAACTCGTGCCGCTCACAAGTGGTTACGGAGGAAAACTTGGGTGGAATTTCCGAATTCAAAAAACACACGAAATTCATGTGCTACCGGAAATTGGCTATTCAAAATTCGGAGCATCATCCACGAACTACGACAAAAAATTTCAGGTTGGATTTCACGATTTCAATGTACAAGTAGCATTGCGAATGCATCCGCGTTCGATCTATAAACCCGTGCAGGATGCAGGAGCACTTGGAACACGATTTTATATGTCGATAGCCACCGGAATATCCTCGCTTCTCCCCTATTCAAAAACCAATGGTGAACGATGGAAGTCTGACGACAAAACGCCCTACAGAGAATTCTCTTTTACTTATCACTTCACTTTATCCGCCGGGTTTCATTATTTCTCTATAGGAAGATTTGTAATGACCCCGGAATTGGGAATTACGTGGTATCCGACAACAGAGCTGACCGGCTTCGCCGAAGTAGTCAATGGCCACAATACTGTAGGCTTAAGCAACAATGCGAACAATGTCTTTTTATTGAACGCGGGTATCCGAATCACATTTGTAAAATCCAACAAAAACTGGTGGGATCGCCCACGAGAAGGTGATAAAACCTAGCAATTGCAGTGGGAAAATATTTTTACTTCGCTACTCCAATTTTATCGCAAACGTCTATCTGTCGAGGCTTGCAGAATATTTCAAAAGTAATCAACATCACTTTCTTACCCCGGCTTCGAAGGCTAAATTCGCATGCCAACAAATTCTTCCGGAAAAGATCCGAATAATGCATTCCATCTGTCTTTCGGAAAACAATTCTAACCACTTATGTTTCTCATATTCGATACTGAAACCACGGGACTTCCAAACAGCTGGAATGCTCCATTGACAGACTTCAACAACTGGCCGCGCGTGGTACAGCTCGCCTGGCAATTGCACGGCCCTACCGGCAAGTTGATCTCAGCGAAAAGCTTGATCATCAAACCTGAGGGATTCACCATTCCATTCAACGCAGAAAAGGTGCATGGCATTTCTACAGAACGGGCGCTGAGAGAAGGTTTACCGTTGTCAGAAGTCACCCTCACATTTCTTGAAGATCTCAATCAGTGTACATATGTGGCGGGACACAACATTGAATTCGATATAAATGTCATGGGTTGCGAAATGCTGCGCCTGTCGATGGTCAATTATTTCGAAGAGAAAAAATCGCTGGATACAAAAGGACTTTCCACCGACTATTGTGCAATACCTGGAGGAAAAGGAGGCAAATTCAAATGGCCGACACTTACGGAATTACATCTTAAACTTTTCGGGGAAAAATTTGAAGAAGCACATGATGCTGCATACGATGTGAGTGCCACGGGTAAATGTTTCTTTGAATTGCTTTCCCGCGCTGTTTTTGCCGTTCCTGAATCCCCTGTTTCTGAAATCTTTTATGAAGCGCCAATACTCGAACGCTCGAATTTCAAAGCATCCACACCTCCAGCCCAAACGGTGCATACGCCCTCCGCGAAAACTATACCTGAGTTCGACGATGAAGAAGACGTGCCATTTGTACATCTTCACGTACATACGCAATATTCTGTTCTTCAATGCACCTCCGATGTTGCAGGATTGATCAAGAAAGCGAAACAATGGAAATCACCGGCAATAGCGATGACCGATCACGGCAACATGATGGCTGCATTTCAGTTTGTTCAAACCGGCTTCAAGCATGATGTAAAAACCATTGTCGGATGTGAGATCAATTTATGTCGTGATATGCACGACAAAAAAAACCAGGACAATGGTTTTCAAATACCTGTTCTTGCAAAGACAAAAAGCGGATATCACCTTCTGGCCAAACTTTCATCCATTGCACACACACAAGGTTCTTACTACGTGCCAAGAGTAGATCGGGAAGCATTACTGAACTATAAAACCGACCTGATCATCCTTTCCGGAGGAGTCTATGGCGAAATTGCCTGGAAGATCCTCAACGAAGGAGAAGAGAAAGCGGAAGAAGCATTTGTATGGTGGAAGGAAAATTTCGGTGAAGACTTTTACGCGGAACTCAATCGCCATGGATTGGAAGAAGAAGATCACGTCAACAAGGTCTTGCTTCATTTGTGTGAGAAGCACAACGTAAAATATGTGGCAGCAAATGCTTCCTATTATACCGACCAATCGGACAGTGAAGCACAGGACGCATTGATATGTGTTCGTGAAGGCGAGTACGTTTCACGTCCGAAAAAATATATTGGTAAACGAGGCAGAGAATTTCGCTTCGGTTTGCCCAACGATGCATACTATCTCAAATCGCCCAATGAGATGCGAGAGCTTTTCAATGACCTGCCACTTGCAATTTCAAACACGGTAGAGGTGGCAGAAAAGTGTGAATCGTATAAACTCTCCAGAGAAGTTTTGCTGCCGATTTTTGAAATTCCATTTGAATTTATTGATCCTCTCGATGTAACAGATTCAGGACATCGCGGTGAGAACAATTATCTGCGTCACCTCACTTATCTGGGTGCAGATAAAAGATATGGCACTATCACCGATGAATTACGAGAGCGCATAGATTTTGAGTTGACAACAATCGCCAATACAGGTTATCCTGGATACTTTCTCATCGTGCAGGATTTTTGTCATGAGGCACGAAAAATGGGCGTGAGTGTTGGCCCCGGCCGTGGGTCTGCTGCGGGAAGTGT
>JAYTMF010000294.1:0-4130 GCA_043728755.1 Flavobacteriales bacterium | reverse complement strand
TGATTTCTCAAACATTGGCCTGTTTTATAAATCAAATTGGTATAACATCCACAAGAATAAATAGAATTATCATTTCAAATATGCATTTCGTGACCTATCTTAGCACTTCTCCTTACAACTTCAACAAGTTGAAAAACAAACTGTTGTTATTAACTCGAAACTCAAATCCGTGGCGCTCGTAGTATTATAGTTTCGTACTTACTAACTGTAATGAATATGCTGCATCTTTCTCAAATCGAAGTCAATACTGCCTTTTTCAAATGGTTCAAAACCGCTTTGGCTATTTGCCTTTTTCCACTTGCCCACTTCTCGCAAGCACCGATAGCAGTAGATGATGAAGTGTATACTTGGGACAATGTTACTGCGACTGGTAATCTTTCAACCAACGACCTCAACCCCGGAAATCAGGTACTCACATACAGCCTGCTCACTAACACAACCTTCGGAACGCTGACCGTGCAATCCAACGGTGAATGGACGTTTGTTCCTACCCTCGGACTTGCAAGTGTGAATCAAGTGATCAGCTATCAGGTTTGCAACCCTTCTGGTCAATGTTCTTCCGCATCAATAGCTGTTTACATACAATTTCACAACGATCCTCCACAGCCGGCCAACGACTTCATCTATGTGGAAATGAATGAACCTCGCTTTGGAAATGTCAAATGGAATGATATCGAACCCGATTCTATATCTGATCCTGTAAGTAGTATCGATAGTTATTCTGCCATGACCGCTCCGTTAAACGGATCGGTTATCATGAACCTCGATGGTACATTTCAATACACTCCCAATACCAATTTCACCGGTTCCGATTCGTTTTTGTATATCATGTGCGATCCTTGCGGCGCGTGTGCATCTGCAACCGTTTTCATTACGGTTCTTGCAAACAATGAAGAACCTATTGCCAACGACAGTCCAGTTTATCAATTCAATGAAGACACTTCGTATTCCGGAAATGCAGCGACATTGGTTACCGATCCGGAAAATGACCCGCTGACATTCTCCTCACTAACTGCACCAATGCACGGTACAGTAACTATGAATGAGTTTGGCACATTCGTCTATGCCCCGCTTCCAAATTATTTCGGCACGGATAATTTCATGTATCTTGCTTGTGATATCGTAGGTCAATGTGTTGCTGCATTTATAAATCTCAATGTGATTGATGTCAATGATCCGCCGGCGACAGTGAATGAAAATTATACCATCTATGAGGACTTTCCCCAACTTAGTGGAACCGCAGGCGAGAACGATTCTGATGATGGCGGTATCATTACATATTCACTGATTCTGCAACCTGATCATGGCAGTGCCTCCGTTCAATCCAACGGCAGTTTTACTTATTCATCCGATGCTGACTACAACGGTCAAGATAGAATTTATATCCACGTATGTGATCCTCAAATGCTATGCAGTATTGATACCGTGTTCATCAACATTACGCCATTGAATGACTTTCCCATTGCTGCAGATGATGAAAATTTCGGTTACGAAGATTTTACACTTTCAGGATCCGTCGCTCTCAATGATCTCGATATGGATGGCGATGTTCTCACCTATACTGTAACAGTCAATCCGGTTAGTGGAACCTTTGTGATGAATTCCAACGGTAGTTATGTCCATACACCCTTTGCCAACTTTTCGGGATTCGAGGTCATTACCTATCAGGTTTGCGATCCTTTCAATGCCTGCTCTACATCGTCTCTTTCTATTGAAATTATTGAGATCAACGATGATCCAATTATCGTTTCCGACGTTTTCACAGGCAATGAAGATCAAATGCTCAGCGGTGATATCAGGTTAAACGATACAGAGCCGGATAATGAATTCATTCATTATTATACTGTGTCAGAGCCGCAACACGGCGTTCTGACTTTTGAATTGGGAGGACAATTTACCTATACGCCAAATGCCAACTGGTTCGGAACAGAAGTCATCTCACTTTATGGATGTGATCCTTGCGCAGTTTGTTTACCGGCAACGCTCACCATTAATATTCTTTCCGTAAATGATTTGCCTGTGGCAAATCCACTCAGCATTGCTGTAGACGAAGACGAATCCATGGGCGGAAATTTGACAGCACAAGTGACCGACATTGACGACACTACTTTTTCTTTCACAGTGACGAGTCCTGCCTCTCATGGCACGTTTGCGTTGCAATCCAATGGCTCATTCACCTTTGCTCCAGTCACAAATTATTTCGGAACAGATCAGATCACTTACACCACCTGCGATGATGAAAATGATTGCACCATTTCCACCGTTACTATCACGATAAACTCGGTGAACGACGCACCGGTCGCCGTCAATGATGCAGCAACGACTTCGGAAGACACTGTGCTGAACGCAACCGTAGCCAACGATTATGACGTTGATGACAATCAGATCTTTTACTCGCTGATATCCTCACCAATGCAAGGCACGATAAGTATGTCTGCGAATGGCAGTTATACATACACACCTGCGCCAAACTTCAACGGCATGGACATGATCACCTACTCTGTTTGTGATGATGAAAATGCATGCGACGCTGGCGTTCTTACCATAGAAGTTCAACCCGTAAATGATGAACCTACTGCTGTCAACGATTATAATGTCACTTACGTGAACAGCGCACTTGGTGGCAATGTCGCAAACAATGATTACGATGGCGATGGCGATGCCCTCACCTATTCCATCATTACAACTGCGCTAAACGGAACTTTTAATATGTCTTCTTCCGGAAGCTATACATACACACCTTCTCTGGATTATGTAGGAACAGACTTTATTGTTTATGCCGGATGTGACCCTTCCAATCTTTGTGCGCAAGCTACCCTTCAGCTAACCATTTATGCTACGAATACCCCGCCGATTGCAACGAATAGCAATCTAACTACACAAGAAGACATCGCAATTACGGGTAGTCTAGCAGCAAACGTTGTAGACGAAGAAGGCGGCGATTTTATTTACAACATTGCTCTTGCGCCAACATTCGGTGTGCTTTTACTCAATGAAAATGGAACTTATACTTATACGCCTGTTGCGAATTATTACGGCAGTGACTCGTTTGTATTTCAGGTGTGCGACACCGGACCACTTTGCACCACTGCTACTGTAAATATCATTATTCATTCAGAGAATGATGCTCCCACTGTTTTGGGAGAAACAGTTACGATCAACGAAGATTCTTCAACCGATGGAAATCTTGAAGCAAATGCTTCAGATCCAGAGGGCGACGCCATGACATTTTCAATTCTCAATGGACCTTCAACAGGAAATTTCGTTTTGAATACGAACGGCTCGTACACTTTCACGCCTGTTGCAAATTTCAATGGCACAGTGTCTATCCAATTCAATGTTTGCGACACATACAACGCGTGCGCTACAGCAACGCTCACGATTTCTGTCGTGGCAATAAATGATGCTCCGATAGCCGTGAACGACATATTTAATACTAACGAAGACACAAGTTTATCCGCAAATGTGGATTCAAATGTCAGCGACGTAGATGGCGGATCGCTTACCTACACCATTTCAAACTCAGTAACAAATGGCAATCTGACATTCAACGCAAACGGTTCATTCCTCTACCTTTCAAATTCAAACTATTTCGGCACGGATTCTTTTCAGTACTCGGTCTGCGATGATGGAGGATTGTGTTCGACTGCAATAGTGTCCATCACCATCGCGTCGGTAAACGACCTCCCGATGGCCAACGACGATTTTTTCATCACAGATGAAGATGTGAATCTTTCCGGTAGTGCTGCACTCAATGATACCGATGCCGATGGTGAAACACTAAGTTATAATTATGTATCCGGTGACACCTATGGCGTTTTCAATTTGAGTACAAACGGACAGTTTACCTATTCGTCCGAGTTAAATTTTAATGGATTTATCTTCATCACCTATTCGGTTTGTGATGTGCAAAACGCATGCACACAAACTGTTCTTCAGATTTCCGTAAATCCTATCAATGATCTTCCGATCGCCATAAACAATATTTTCACACTTGAGGAAGATGGCAATATTTCCGATGACGTTGGAATTAATGACAGCGACGTCGAAAATTCAATACTCACTTTTACATTTATCGGAGCTCCACAGAATGGAGTTTTGAATTTTAATTCAATCGGTGAATTCAACTA
>JAYTMF010000293.1:0-5026 GCA_043728755.1 Flavobacteriales bacterium | reverse complement strand
TTCGATGACTTCACGCCATGCCTGCGACACTAAATAGTATCGCGGAATGTTGATCTCAACACGCGATCGGTATTTTCGATACCTAGAAATTTCCTTGCTCCACTCCACGTTGTGATCATAGCGCAACCTTTCGCCTTTGCCGACCTCAGCAGGCTCCGTTCGTGAATCATAGCCACGAAACACCAGTTTTTCTTTTGAGGTCGTATCAAGTTCAAATGACACTCCTACGATTTTCAAATTGGAAAGTTCTTCGTCGGCCGCGAGTCGCATTTGATGTAAATCATTGCGATGGTCACGTGCATATTCGAGCAAAACTATAAAGAATCTATATGTCGCTTCTACCCTTTGCGCATACGGTTTCAACATATGTGTTTCTGTTGTAAATCCAATCGTATTGAAGAGTGCAGCATAGCCTGTCGCAAATCTGGGTGTTTCCAGAAAATCGATCAGTCCGCTTTCAGGTGTGCGCCCCATTGTATTCACATATGGACACATCTCCTGTCCACAATTCTTCATTGAACTAAAAAGTAACGGCTCCATTTTCTCCTTCAGATATTTACCCAGAATGCCTCCCAACTTATCGGTTTGAGTCGTGATGAGTGTCATTGTATATGGATAATCTGAACCATTGCTGACATGTGTATCGATCAAAACATGAGGGCGGATTTTTGTGAAAATCTGATTGAATGATTGTGCATTGCGGCTATCACATTTTATGAAATCCCTGTTCAGATCCAGGTTGCGAGCATTGCCTCTGAATCCATATTGTTCAGGTCCATTCTGGTTCGCACGACTTTTGCTCCCGCGATTCAACGCTCCGTCCACATTGTAAATTGGAATGATGCAAATTATTGCGCTGTCTAAAATGGACGACAAGTTGAAAGAAGGATCCAGAAGCTCGCTTGCAAGCATCAGACTTGCATCAATGCCATCCGGCTCTCCCGGATGAATGCCATTGTTGATCATGACAACTGTTTTCCTCTTGTCAAACAACTCCGGATAAAAAATTCCGTCCTTATTGATGATGAATAGATGAAGCGGTTTGCCGACATCGGTCATACCGCAGACTGTGAGTTTTGCAATCGACGACCCGGAGGAAAGTGCTGCATACGATTCTATGCACTTTTCCCACGTCACTGTTTGATTGCCGGTGAACGGAACGTGCTGTGCTGACGCAGGTAACATAAGAATGAAACACGCTGAGACTGCTATAAAAATTTGTGCTAAATTGTATTGCATAATTATTTGATTTGCTTCACGTGGATAATTGAACCAATTTCGGCGTGAAAATTCGTGTGAAAAAAGCAACACTTAATGGTATTTTGCTGTTTAACACAAAGAAATAAAAAGAAAGAGCATGGATTTAGGTCCCGATAAAAGTTTGAAACCGCACAAAGGCCAGGTATTGTTGGCTGAGCCTTTCCTGAATGACCCCTATTTCAGGCGCACGGTTATTTTCCTTTGTGAACACAATACCGAAGGTTCTTTTGGTTTTGTTTTGAACAATTACATCGATGTTGATCTCGAACAAATCATGGAAAATATGCCTTCATTTGAAGGACGCATCAGTATCGGAGGTCCTGTCAGAAACAGCAATCTTTATTATCTGCACACGTTGGGTGAAACAATCGAAGAGAGCGTAGAAATTATTCCCGGCGTTTTCATGGGCGGCAATTTTGAGCTCCTGAAAAAAATGCTTGTCACAGGCACGGTTGAAAAAGATCAGGTTCGCTTTTTTGTAGGATACAGCGGCTGGTCTCCTGAGCAACTGGAAAACGAAATCAAAACAAACTCATGGTTCGTAACGTCTGTTTCCAAAGAAGTGGTAATGAACAGCGAAGTAAACGACCTCTGGAAAACTATCATGAAAAGCATGGGCAAAAAGGGGCAGATGATTGCCAATATGCCCGAGGATCCTTCCCTCAATTAAACCTGGATTCCGCATGAGGATTCTACTACAAAGTAAAATATATTCCACCTCAAGGACATGCCCGTTTTTTTGTTTTGAGGTACATTGACTACATCTTCATCAAAAAATCTTGCGCGAGCCCTTGATGCTTTTGCTCTTTTACATTTCATGACGAATCCGAATGACCAATCTGTGATAAACAAGCAAACAGGCCAACAACGCCGCACTGTCACACCGTAAAACGTCGCGTGAACGACAAGCTCTTTGTCACTTCTGAATTCTAAATTGCTTTCAAATTTTCCTGTGCAAATTTTGGGTTTATGTTTGCCCTGATCAGTGTTATGCTGTTCAACTAACGTATGCTTTTCAATTCTCCGGAATTTCTCCTGTTTCTGATCATCGTATTTAGCCTTCACTGGTTTGTACTTTCTGGTCGCACTCGAATGCAATCCTTGCTGCTGCTCGTTTCAAGCTGCATATTTTATATGTTCTTCATTCCGAAGTACATTTTCATTCTCTTTATTACGATTATCATTGATTATATAGCGGGCATTTACATTGCTAAATCTGAAGGCCGAAAACGAAAGATCTACCTTATAGTAAGTATCATATCCACGTGTATGGTGCTTTTCGTTTTTAAGTATTACGATTTTTTCGTGAACAATGTCAACTCAATCAGCAGCATACTGGGATGGAATTATTCCATCACGGCGATGAAGATCATTCTTCCGATAGGACTGTCATTCCACACTTTCCAAAGTCTCAGTTATGTGATTGAAGTGTATCGTCGCAAACAAGAGCCGGAGAAAGATTTTGTCATTTACTCACTTTATGTAATGTATTTCCCGCAACTCGTTGCCGGACCAATTGAACGAGCGGGAAATTTGCTTCACCAGTTTCACGCTAAGAAATCATTCAACTTCAAACTCGCAGCGGAAGGATTGCATCAAATTCTTTGGGGCTTATTTAAAAAAATAGTGATCGCAGACACATGTGCCGCATATGCCAATCACGCATTTGCGCATTACCACGATCTTTCCGGAATAAGCTTGATGCTTGGCGCTGTTGCTTTTGCATTCCAGATTTATGGAGACTTCAGCGGATACTCTGATATTGCCATTGGCACTTCAAAACTATTTGGCGTGCATCTGATGCGCAATTTCAATTTACCTTATTTCGCTACCAACATCGCCGAATTCTGGCGACGCTGGCACATTTCGCTCTCGACTTGGTTTCGCGATTATGTCTATTTCCCACTTGGTGGTTCACGCGTTGACGGTTGGAAATTGTATCGCAATGTCTTCTTCATTTTCGTGCTCAGCGGTATCTGGCATGGCGCAAACTGGACGTTTGTAATCTGGGGTGTGATACACGCCGTTGTCTATTCGATCTATAGCGCAGTAGTGAAAAGAACGAAGCACAAAGAAGATCTTTCACATGCGCATGGTTGGAGCTTGACGACTTTTTTCAATGGACTCGTGACATTCATTATTGTCACCATTGCCTGGGTATTCTTCCGCGCTGCTGATGTGAGTGAAGCTGTCCATTATCTCGCGGGAATCGTTCACCATCCATTATTCGGAACAGATGTATGGAGCTTTGTGAATATGTCTATTCTCATCATTCCATTTTGTATTCTAGAATGGTTCAACCGCAACAGCATCGATGGCGTGATTTTTTCCGCACAGAAAATCAAACCGGTGTATCGATTGGCCATTGAACTTGTGTTGGCGCTTCTCATTATCGATTGTTTCTACACCTTGAATCACGAACAATTCATTTATTTCCAGTTCTGACATGAAAACATTTCTAAAAAAATCGTTGTTCAGGTTGCTCATTTTTCTGGTGCTGCTCACGTTGGTTTTCTTCATCCGCTTGCCGCGATCCTATTATTTCTCCATTCCGGAAAAAACAGATTTCAGCAAGATGACTTGGATTGAAAATAAACTCAACACTACAGAATCTTTTGACAACACAATTGTCTTCGTTGGATCTTCTATTTGTTTCAATGGAATCAACGATAGTTTGCTGAATGCGTGGGACACAACATCAACGCAATATCTCAACCTCGGCATCACGCATACGTGCTATGCAATTGTGGATGCGATGCTTGAAAACATCATCATCGACAGAAAACTTCATCCGAAAAAAGTGATGCTGTGCTTCAAAGGCGACGCCATGGCACGGAATATTCACAATATGTATTCACTGGTAGCCGACAGCGAACAGATACTTGAATCGGCAACTGACGGCAATATGCTTTTTGTGCCATCATTTTTGAAACGCGCTTCTTGGAATACACATGCACTCACACACTATTTCAAACGGGATGAGGGAAATGAAAAAGAAAGATTTGTTTCCAATTACGGTTTCGATCCGCAGCGCATGCGCGATTCTATTGAAGTCGAAAAAATATACACCCGCTTGAAAGCAGGATCAGAAGCGAATTTCAATTCCATTGAACATGAAGCGAAAGGAGGACCACAAAGCCTAAAACTGCGTTTACTCCTTACCAAAATCGACTACATGGAAAACATAAAATTCCAGCGCAAGTCATTCGAGCGCAGCGCTGCCTTGCTCGACAAATACGGCATCGACTACGACATAATGCTCTATCCAAATCTTGTTTCAGCGCGCATGGAAAAATCATTCCTGATGGCCGACTATATCAAACGAACCTTCACCGGCATTGATTACAACAGGCACAAAGTCATCGCTGTCACTGACCCTGAATTCAAAAACGCATCATTGTATGTGGACATGAATCATCTCAATCCAACGGGTGCAAACAAATTGTCGAAATATGTATATGACATTTTGAATCCTTCGATTTCGGCAATTGAGGAATTCCCTGTTCAACAATAATGCGTATGCCAACATTGAATCAAAATGATCTTTCGAAAAAGAAGGATCAATTCAAAACGCTCAAAGTTTCTCTCCACGGGCCACTTTCATGGCAATGTCTACTTTGTTGAATTCTGCCACTGCTTTGAAATATTCCAATCGCGATTGTAAAAAGAATTGTTGCGCCTAGAAAACTTCCAAAGGTTTTGCAATGCCCAATTTTTGTCGGGCCACACTTTGACCCCTGACTTCCGCAGATTGCTGCATGGCGCG
>JAYTMF010000292.1:0-4028 GCA_043728755.1 Flavobacteriales bacterium | reverse complement strand
CAATTGCGTATTGATATTCAGCGTTCTGAAAACAACATGACGTGTTGTAAAAGTCTGGCCAACTTGGTTCCGAAACTTTTTCGCATTTACACTCTAACGTGCCGATATTTTTTTCTGAAACCACAACTGTGATTTTTTGTGAAATAGAAGTAAGGGGCAGCGCGATTAGCACAATGAACTGTAAAAATGGTTTCATTCTAGCCAAAATTGATGGAGGACTAAAATACCTATTCCTTGTCAGATTCAGAAAAACTAACCCTTGACTTTTTACAAATCCAACTTTTGATCCTGATCCCTGATCCCATAAAACCGACAACCACCACGACAACCATCAAAAGAAAAACGCACCGAAACCCTTTTATTCATTGGATTTGGTGCGTTATCGTTGTAGCCCGTAGGGGAATCGAACCCCTGTTACCAGAATGAAAATCTGATGTCCTAACCCCTAGACGAACGGGCCATTTTTTCAAATGGGGTGCAAATATAGACGCAGAAAGTATCAATGCAAGTGGAAAGAAAAAAATCAGTAGAACCAATGCTTTCTTTGCACTCATATTCTCAAAGGGTGACCCAATTATTCCATGCTTGTTGGTGACTGTAAACCAATAGTGTATACCGCGCTCAAGCTGATTTACCCGGTTATGAAGTTGCTTCGAATGGAAAAATGAGTAGTAAGTCGAAGGGTGTTGAATGAACACTCTGCCAGGCCGCAAACGGTTATCTCAAAACTAAAATAACTTGGGCCTAGTGAAAAAAGTTGCATCATGCCAAGCACCTGAGTTATATCAATGTGATTTATAAAACAGGCCAATGTTCGAGAAATCATATAGTGGTATATGCCGATGGATACAAGTGTTTGGTTCAATCTGACGAAGCAAAGATTGGACTATTACACTTGTCCAATCGGTATAAAACCTCAACGTAAACCTTATTACTTTCTATTCAGTTGGCCCTGTGTCATGAATGATTTTCGCAAGGGCCTTCACGCAAAGAAAATCTCGGCCTCTTTTACAACATCTCTTATCGAAGCTTCATCCGTCTCCGTCCAATTCATGTCAAATAATTTGAAAGGCATTGGTGATGCTACTGCAAGTCGTCCACTGAGATGATAGTCAATTATGCTCTTGTGAAGCATTGAGGGAAACGTAGCTGGACTAATTCCTCCGCCAGGCATGATGGATATTCTTCCCGAAGATTGTTCAGCCAGTTGTATTATATTTTCGACGCCTTCCGGTCCGGATGCCTTTCCTCCTGAGGTGAGGACGCGCATACATCCTGTGTCAATAATGGCTTCCAGCGCTTCCGACATATTCGGTGTACAATCAATTGCTCGATGAAAAGTGACGGGATATGGTTTGCAAAATGCAACAAGTTCTGCAGTGAGAGCGTGGTTCACCTCACCGTTTTTCTGTAGCATTCCGAAAACGAATCCATCTGAACCGGCCTTTTGAAGACATTCAATTTCAAGTTTCATCGTGTCCACTTCACGTGCATCATAGCAGAAATCTCCCTCTCTCGGGCGAATCATTACATACACCGGCAGCGCAATATTTTTTTTCACGGCCATGAGCAATCCGTTACTGGGTGTAACGCCAGCTGTTGCCAAGGCGGAACACAATTCTATTCGGCTGGCGCCGCCCTGCTGTGCATTGATGCATGATCTGACACTGGATGCAACTACTTCTATTGTGAACGACTTCATACGATATCTTCTTAGACTTGCGGTCAAAAGTATTCTCAATGCGCATTATTGGTTTGTTCTTTTTGTTCTTGTTTTTCGCCTCCAGCTATCCTGCTGAAGGCAATCCTGATTCACTCATTATCGAAAACCTCGTTTTTGAAGGCGCCGGAATTCGCGGTATTGCCTACTGCGGAGCTTTGATGGAGTTGAATGAGAAGGGCTATCTCGCGTGTGTCGATCACGTCGGAGGTACTTCCTCCGGCTCAATTACGGCTTGTTTGATGAGCATCGGATATAGTCCAACGGAGATTTTTGAAGTGATCGGAAGCACGGATTTTGGAAAATTCAATGATGGAGGAATGGGCGTCTTTGGCGGAATTTCGCGCATTCGACGCAAACTCGGCTACTACAAAGGCAAAGCCTTCTTGAAATGGATGGAACATTTGATTGAAGAGAAGACGCGAAGTCCAAACACAACCTTTAAGGACTTACGTGCAATGCGAAATTCAGATTCCTCATGCGTGTACAAAGATCTGGTCATTGCGGCTACAAGTTTGAATCACCAAAAGACAATATTCTTTTCTGCAGATTCATATCCCGATATGCGCATAGTGGATGCTGTTCACGCGTCAATGGCGATTCCAATTTATTTTGAACCAGTAGCAATCTCGCCTACAGGCCATGTGGTCGATCGCAAGACTATGACACACCACGATAACTTATGTGTAGACGGAGGGTTCACCGCGAATTTCATTATCCGATACTTTGATCAGATTTCTTCTTCGGGCGAACACACGCTTGCGCCGACATTGGGCTTGCGACTCGATTCAGATGAACAAATTCTCAACGATACCTCGAATAAGCAATTGGCTTATCAAAAAATTGAAGATTCCGGAGATTTTATTGCGGCTTTCTTTTACATGATCAAGGAAACGCTCAACCGACAACAACTGAGTGATCTCGATTGGGCGCGATCAGTATCAATCAGTGACTGCGGAATGAGTCCGAAAGTGAAGAAACTATCTGTCAGTGAAAAGAAAATTCTCATTCAAGCTGGTCGTACAGGGGTAAGAAATTATCTTGAAAAATAGACGCGCGAATTAGTGAATGATCAGAATCATCTGTCGTGATCCTTGCGTATGATCTATGTTCTATTCAGAAGTAGCTGTAGTATATAGGTTTACATATCATCAACTATTTTGATGTAAAACAAAGTATGAAGCACGAGATTATTTATCCCGCCCTACGCATTAGAATTATTTTGTTGCGATGCGTGCGGGATTCTCGAATCTAAACGATAGAAAATTCACTGCCATCGCACAAAAATGAATGTGAATTATCTATCGCTTGATTTAGGTGTAGATAGAGAACATGAAGTATGGCGGCTGCCAGAGTACGATTCGCAGGGATCTTCTCAAAGGAACAGGTGTTTAGGATGTGCACATTGATAATTCGAATGACAGTGTCCACATTTCCGGGGAAGATGATCTCGACCGCGCCCAATTGACATCAAGATTGAAACATCTGGGTTATCCTGAAAAAGGGCACGACAATATGGCGCATAAAGCAAAATCATTTATGAGTTGTGGCATTGGGAAAGTGTCTAACCTATCCGTGGCAAATTCGAAGAATCATTGATGCAGAGTTTTTAAATCTAGGTGGGTAGTGACTTTCATTCATTCTTCGGACGCAAATCTCTTCACATCGTGAAGCACCCTACCCAAGATGGCCGGTACCAGCGCCGATGTTATGCTTCAATAGCTTTCTATAAGGCATCTGAAAAGTCATACAAATACATTACCGTTGTGGTGACTCAAGTTTGCCTATGGCATTCCTAAATTTTCTGCAAAAAAAAGGCGGGCTCGAAGCCCGCCGTGATATGAAATAAATCAACCGTTGAATATGTTTATGCATTTGCCGGGGCTGCTACAGGAGCAGTTCCGAAACGCTTTTTCTCTTGAATACGACTCGCTTTACCCGTTCTGCTGCGTAAGTAGAAGATACGTGCACGACGAACACGTCCACGCTTGGTAACAACTACTGAATCGATGAATGGTGAAGCAATAGGGAAAATCCTCTCAACACCAACACCACCGCTGATCTTACGAACAGTGAAGGTTTGTGTACCTCCGGTTCCTCTGACCTGTATCACCACACCGGTAAATTCCTGGATACGTTCTTTGGTTCCCTCTACGATCTTGTAGCTTACTGTAATAGTATCTCCTGCTGCGAATGCTGGCATTTCCTTGATAGGATTCAGCTTCTTTTCGAGTTCTTTGATGCGGTTCATTTTGCGTTGCTATTTTGTTGTGCGGTTCCCCAAAATTGGGGGCGCAATATTACAACC
>JAYTMF010000291.1:0-2749 GCA_043728755.1 Flavobacteriales bacterium | reverse complement strand
GCACATATTTCTCCGGGATTTTACTTTCAGACCGAAAGATGATGCTGTCCATCAATATCAATGGTCCACGATCGAGCTTGTAAGTGAGATCAGCCTTTTGATCCACCAGCTTGATTTCACTCAGCGAAATGGAGACAAATGGATAGCCGCGGTTTTCATAGAAGTGCAACAAATTCGTTGCGCGCATAGCGATCAGTCCTGTGTCAAACTTCTTCGGTTTCTTCCAGATTTGAGCTTGTTGCATGATAACTCCCGTCGAGTCTTGTTCCCACAAAATGGAACCAATGACATAGGGCGAACCCGCGCGTACATTCACTTTGATGGTTGAATCTTTTACTATCGTATCCAATACCGCATCCAGATAACCTGCTGAAAGTAATTTGCTATACACGGTCTTCACATTCGACATGGCTGCTTCCTTCGATGGATAGATGGCGTCGGTACTTTTCACAATGAGTAAGTTCTGATATTCCGTGCGCCATCGCTTTTGTGCAACGCCTGTGAGGGTGCAAAAAAGCACCATTAGCAGCGTGAAATATTTTGCGAATTCGTGCATCATCCGTGGAGCAAAGATGCGGTAGTTTGTCCTTCTCAGCCTGTGGGTAAATCCAACGAACATTGCTTCACAAATTGTCGATCCATGTGGAAAATGTTCTTTTTTTACATCAAATATTTTTATAGGGTATGTCAGAAGCTAGAGAGACCATTTACCGACTTGTCAAAGAGAAATCGGTGCTGAAGCAGGATGTTTACAACAACACCTTACGCGTTTTTGATGAAATGAAAACCGTGTTGGCAGAAGTTGTTGCGGATATAAAGAAAGATTTCGGTACTACCGACGCTCGCGTAGATTTCCACTACCGCGATATGGGCGATTTTCAGGCAGAGATCAAAATCGCCGGTGATGTACTTGTGTTTTACATGCATACCAACGTATTCCAGTTTGACAAGACGCACAGCGCATGGCGCAGCAGCTACCTTAAAGACAACGACAATAATTCGTACGTGGGCATCATCAACGTGTACAATTTTCTCGCGGATTCCTTCAAATACCAGCGCGTTTCCGACATGGGTTACCTGATAGCGCGGATTTTCGTAAACAGGGAAAGTCACTACCTTGTTCAGGGTAAACGTCAGCTGGGTTATCTGTACAACGATTTCGTAAACAGTATGCTCGATAAGCAAGCAATCCGCAGCGTGGTGGAAAGCGCTGTGCTTTACACGCTCGATTTTGATCTCTATACGCCTCCGTATGAAAACCTCCAACAAGTAACGGTGGAAGAGATCCAGAGTGTCACCAACAGTGCGAGTCTGGCGACAGGTAAACGGATGGGATTCAGGTTTGGGCTGGAAGACAACTCAATCTAGTTATTAATTATTAGTGATGAGCTATTATACCAATGCGATTTCTCAAACATTGGCCTGTTTTATAAATCACATTGTATAACATCAACGAACAACGAAGAAGTTGTTGAGAATTTCAGCAAGCATCTGTTCTAAGATGAATTTATCGAACTTCAAAAAAGTTGAATCAGGTTGAAGCCTTGGAAAATAGCCTTACTCAGCCAAATCCCATTCTTCCATACTTCCATTCTTACAACTGAAATGCGAGAAATTAAGCCAATTGGAAAGGCGGAATTTCCATACCCGAGCACCTAAGTATTTTTTTTGACACAGTTCATCAAGTAATTTCTAGCTCTTCTCGGATGCAACTTCTTGAAACAATTGAAGAACCCAGATCAGGGAATAGGGGAATCATGATTATTTCTGGTTGCGTGCCGTATACTAGGGAATAAGCCACTCATTCTCAAAAGTTTGGATTAGAACGTACACAGGTTACAAACCTGCGTCATTGAAGGAAAACCTGCGCTATCAAGAAAATCGTTCTACTCGTTAGAAAATTATTCGAAGAATATGTCTATTAAGTCCTACACTTTGTTTACGGAAGTGCGAATGCGATGAAGCAGCGCTTTTTGATACTCGCGAATATTTCTTTTCGGATCCTCGGGTGAGATAAGATCTTTCTTCAATCCCCGAAGTAGAAACTCGGCGGCTCGCTCTCCATAGATGTCGATCATTTCGACTTTCACGGGATCATATTTATTCATGATAATTTCTGCTTGTTCCTCTTTTGAGTATAAGAAACGACGAGGGAATCTGTCAGGAACGTTTTCCCTTCTTGCCCGTGTAGTATCATTAGGATCATACAAGGCGATGATGTTGAGAAATTTTTCTTGCCAGTTGTCATTATTGCGGATGCGAGGATGAAAGCTTCGGAATTCTTTGCTGGATAAGAATTCTTGCTTGTCCTCTAATGCTTCTTCAAGATATCGGGTATCGACAACACGCACGGGAGGTAAATTTAATTCCCTGGCAATTGTATCGCGCAGCATTATCATTTTAAGCAAAGCGACGCAAAAAGATTGCGAACGGTATTTGTAATGTTGGCCTTTAAGTTCCGGAATATGCTCGCGAGTAGGGATCAATTCCATGGTGCGGTTTTCTTCCGCAAGGACTTCACCAAGTAGTCGTTCGTCTACAGATATGGAGAGATTTTTTTTGAGCTGAATAAGATGAATTACATCGTTGGCAGCATATGTAATCTGATCCTTCGTGAGTGGTCTCACTCGCCAGTCGGATTTCTGTTGTCTTTTGTCTGCAGGTTCTCCTGTAATGCTGGCGATGAGATCGCCAAGATTCAGGGCTGGATGATTACACAAAGTCGCGGCAATTTGAACGTCGAAAATGT
>JAYTMF010000290.1:0-1233 GCA_043728755.1 Flavobacteriales bacterium | reverse complement strand
AAGTGGATATTTTCGACGGGTTTTGCCATTATTTGCGCAAAATTACGCACTTGACCCGCCGCGAACTCGCTGTAAGCGCCACTTGAAAAAGGGTTATTTGCCCATGAAAACTGGGTCATTAAGGCTAAATTATCTTTAGTCGAAGGGCGGATTTCAGCAAGTGTTTTTAAGACATTTTCAGCGCGTTCTTTCTCCGATAATTTATCCATTTTCAGCGCACCGTTGCCATTCAGCCAGACAATTATCTTATTTATTTCGCCTGAAACGGGGTCATTCGCCGCAAAAACGCGCTCTATTGAGGGATTATCCGACCACATATTGATGGGTAAATTATCGGCTTCCCAAAACTTACTTTTGGGCGAAAATTGCAACTGCGTAACCGCCGTATAAGGCAAAGCATTTATGGCATCTAATTGTATTTTTGGCATTTCTGCCTTGATTTTAATCGTTTTTAAAACCGAAAACGGAAGCGTACAAATCACGTGCTTTGCTCTAAAACGTTTGCCATCGGCGCATTTAATCTCCGTTTGCTGCGCTGATTTCCGCTTAATTTCGACGACTTTTTTATTCAAAATGACACCGCTTTTCAAAGTTTTAGCCATTGCTTCGGGCAAACGGGCGCTGCCGTCTTTGATGGAGAACGTTTTTTTGCTGCCGCCATTTGTTCTGTAATGGATTGACCGCATAATTTGCAGCGTCGAAACCTCTTGGATGTCATTGTAATTTGCGGCGGTGTTTATGAGTTTTAAAACATCGTCCGAAACGTTCTTTTTTTGTTTCAAAAACGTCGAAAAAGGTACGTCAAGGTCGTTATACTGAGGGGTCCCCCAATCGGATAAATTTGTGAAATTAGGCATCAAATCTTTCATGAAAGTGCTTTCTAAGAGCGCGGGAATCGCATTTTTCAAGGTCGGTGGCAAAGCATTTTCAGGCGCTGTTGCCCAATTTTTATTGGTAATTAAAGTGTTGCCAATGGCAATTAACGAGTCGCGCGACGGTGGAATTGCGCTTGGCTCAAGCAGTTCAACACCTACCCTTTTCGCCGTTTCCACGATGCGTTTGTAGCCGTCACCAACTTCAACGCCGCCGACGTTTGAGCGACCGTTTTGCGTTTCAACGGTGTGCAATCTCCCGCCAATTCTGCTGTTTCCTTCCAAAATAATCACTTTAAATCCTTGATTTTCAAGAAGATACGCGGCATGAAGTCCCGATAAACCCGCACCGATGATGAGG
>JAYTMF010000289.1:0-5618 GCA_043728755.1 Flavobacteriales bacterium | reverse complement strand
ATCCGGAGAGTAATCAAGACCATTGTCTCTTTTGAATTTTGCTGCAATGGCTTTGCGTAATTCAGGAAAGCCATTGACAGGTGGATAATGTGTGATGTTCTGATCGAGGGCCGCTTTCGCAGCATCCTTGATAAAATCAGGAGTATCAAAATCCGGCTCACCTAGAGAAAGACTCACGATATCGTGGCCCTGTTGCACCAGTTCACGACTGATTCTCGCCATGGCGAGAGTTGCTGATTCATTCAACTGACTCAATAGGTGTGACACCTTGCCTGTCTTGCTCATTAATATGTGTTCCATTCAATAATCAAAATCCTCACAATTCATTGCAGTAGCGAGTGTGCAAACTTAACCAACCAAGAAGAAAATGAGTGGGAAAAAATACAGAAATCACCATTCACGAACAATGGATCAGTGTGGCGTCAGAACTGAAAATAGATGAATGGATGCAGATCGGCAGACATAATCTGATAAACGAAGAAAATGGCCACGAAACATGCCACACCAATGACCCAGATAGGTTGAGAAGAAAACTTACTGCGGTACCATTCTTTAAAAGAAGAAGGCAGCCAGTGGATGATCATTCCAACAAGAATGACAAGGAATACGTTCCAATATCCGGCAATGACATTTGGAATCACACTAAAATCCATGTGAAAGAATATTTGTCTAAGCATGGATGTAGCGGAAAAAAATTCCGCGGTGATATCATGGGTTTGATTGAGTCCTACCCATGAAGTATTGCTGCCGGCCCGAAACCACACACGTGTGAAAGTGATAAAAGTAAATGTGAGAAATATGGCCCAGGCCCTCACGAACCATTTGTCTTTATGGCTTTCCCATGGACTGATCATTCTCCACCCCTTGTAAAAGACGAGCGCAATACCATTCAGCGCTCCCCAAATAATAAAATTCCAGGATGCACCATGCCACAACCCGCCCACTACCATCGTGATCATCAGATTGAGGTTGGTGGTGACCCAACGTTCAAAACTTGAATACAGCTGACTAAGCATAAGACAAACGCCAATAAGTAGTGCACTGAATGCAAGCACTAACCACGAATTGGAAAGAGCTGAAATAATAAAAACGATAATACCAAGAGCGATCACAGAACCGATGCTACCTCTTTTGTTTCCGCCAAGAGGAATATATAAATAGTCGCGTAGCCAATTGGAAAGTGACATGTGCCATCGCCTCCAAAAATCAGTAACATTCACGGCTTTGTATGGCGAGTCAAAATTCTTCGTCAGGTGAAAACCCATAAGCAGCGCGACACCTATGGCGATATCCGTATACCCTGAAAAATCGGCATACACTTGAAGGCTATATCCATAAATCGCCATAAGATTTTCAAAACCGGTATATGCATCCGGTTTCATAAAAATCCGATCAATAAAATTAACAGCTATATAATCGGCGAGGAGTACTTTTTTGACCAGGCCGTTGAGTATCCAGAATATTGAAAGCCCCCATTCGTAACGCGTGAGTTGATATTGTTTATAGAGCTGCGGAATAAACTCCGTAGCACGCACTATCGGGCCGGCAACAAGCTGTGGAAAAAAGGTGACGAAAAAAGCGAAATCGGTGAAGCGTTTGACCGGTTTTAGGTGACCCCGATAAACTTCAACGGTGTAACTAATGCTTTGAAATGTGAAGAATGAAATACCAATAGGTAAAATGATCTTGTCCACATCGAAGTGTGATCCGAAAAATCCATTGCTCCAATGAGCAAGATAATTGAAGACTTGACCCTGCTCGCCCAATGATGCGTTATATATATCCGTGAAGAAATAAGCATACTTGAAATAAAACAGAATAGAGAGATTCATTGCGACACTTGTGGCAAGCCAGACTTTACGCTGTTGCATGTTTCGCGTTCGATAAATTTTCTTGCCGATGAAAAAATCCCACAACGCGACGAATACCAACAGGATGAAAAAGATGCCCGTCGTTTTATAATAGAAAAAAATGCTGGCAATAAAAAGGAAAGCATGACGTAGCGTTTGCCTTTTGTATACGAATGCATCTACAGCAAGTACACCGGCAAAAAAGATCCAGAAACTTTTCACCGTAAAGATGAAAGGATCTCCGGGATCGAAAAAAAAGAAGTGACGAACGGATTCAGAAATTTCGTTCCAATGCATCATAGTTTTCTGGCCACCATGGTATAACCAATGGGATAAGAATACTTGGTTTTTTCGTTGGACTTATCATACCATGAAGTTTTTTTCACCACAGATGCCAACATCCGAAAAATTCTATTGGAAAAACGCGAGGTCATACCTTTATTTAATGTGTCGAGTACTACATCAGGATAGCCGCCATAGGATTCGAGTTGAATCACTTCCAGCCCGGCATTCCGACACAATTCACGCAAGGCAAACTCCGTGGGATGAAAATACTCGTGGGGAAATTCAGACATCCAATACACAAAAGGAGTTGTGAGTATCAGGTGACCATTCACTTTGAGATGCATTGAAATATCAGCAATCAAACTCGACGGATTCTTCACGTGCGCCAACACATCAGACACCAATGCACAGTCAAACTCTTTTTCAAGGAGAACAAAACTTTTGTTCAGATCAATCTTCTCATCCAGTAGTTCAATGATGTGCGGTTGTTCACTCCAATCGATACAATAGTGAGTTGTCACTTGCTGTTTCAACATTTCGAAATACGGCACATTGCCGCAGCCACAATCCAGCATCTTTCCTTTGCAATACTTCAAAAAAACAGATTCGTAGCAGCGCCATTGAATTTCTGAAACATGTAAAGAACCGGCATAGATTTTTGATCTATCGATCACAAAAGAAGATGCCTGGGAATCTCTCTTCACCCTAGATGGAAGCCATTTTTCTATGTTTTTCACACGAATGATTTATTGATGAGATGAAGTTGATCCACAACAGAAGAATCATTATACCATCCAACCCGAAAGCACAATTTATTTTTTGAAGTCAATCCCTCCACCAACTCATTCACAGCGATCAAATGGTTGTATCCGGCAGCGTAACAAGCGTCCACAACACGTTGCGAGTAACCCCCAAAAGGAAACGCAAACATGTCGATATCCTTTTGACAAACCTGCTCGAGATAACGCTTGCTTTCGACCAGTTCGGAATTTAATTGTTGATCATTCAATTGCGGAAGATACTTGTGCGAAACCGAATGACTTCCAATCTCCACATAATTCGATGCCGAAAGAATTTTGATCTCTTCTCCTTTCATCACGCGCCATTCTTCCTCGGGTGCAAGGTCTTTGTCCAGATCAATTCCAGCATCCCTTTTGAGTTTTGCCAAAATCCCATCTACCGATAAAGGATCAATATTAAGAAGAGCATTTTCAAGTTTTTCACCACCGATCACCGCTCTGAATTGATTCTTATATACACGCGTAAATCTGCGATCATCGAATTGAACATCACCTTTTACTTTTCTCAGGATACGGCTGAGTTCATCGGGCCAAAGCATATTGTTCCCGTTGATCCAGGGTGTCGGCATGAAAAAAGTGGCATGTAGTTTTAAATCTTCCAGTACTGGTAAAGCATGATACAGATTGTTCAACAGACCATCGTCAAAAGTTATGGATACACGCCCTGAATTGGCTTTTGTCGTAAGTATTTCTCGCAGCGGAACGACATCCACTTTTTTCTTGAGATAGGCGAGTGATTGATGGAAATCTGCCACTGAGATATTGCGTATGTTCAAATCCTGTTTCGTCTTTGGCAATACATTGTGATACATGATCACTACATCACCTTGACGACGCATACGATAAATCATATCCTCCGCGTGCAACGAATAAATCACTGATCTAGCCGATCTCAAAACCTTATCAGGAATGCGGCTGAACAACGACATTACTTCTTCCCTTTAAAAGTAAGTTCTTTCTTGGGAGGTGAATTGCGCTCAGGCGGTGTGGTGGAAGGCGGAGTGTCCTGATTCCTTTTTACATATGGGGCCTTCGGTTTTGAAATTGTTTTCTCTTCCGCCTCTTTCGGGGCGAACTTTTTGTTTTCATTTCTCACAGGCAAAGACTTTGGCTCAACGTCATCTGACTTACGCTCTTGCTTCAATGGAGGTGTATCTCCATCATCCTGAAAAATTTTGTTCTTCTGCCAATTATCGGGAACAACACCTGTCTTGTTGATTTTCACACCCAATTTCGTTAGCAGGACTTTACCTTCTTTATAAAGCATGCCAGCGGCTTTCTTGAAAGCCTTCTTCGACATGTGAAGTCTCAATTTTATTTCTTCGGGATCGGTGTCGTCAGTCAATCTCACATAGCCACCATTCAATTGCAGGTAATTCATGAGTTTCTCCTTGGAATCTTCGAGCAATTCCATTCCCTCGCGTTGCATGCTCACAGTGATGTCCTTCCCTTCTACCTTTCTCACAAAACCTTTGACGTGCTCGCCTAACCTCACATTGTCGGTCATTTCCTGACGGAATAAAGCACCAATGAATTTTCCATCAACGACAACCCTGCGGCCAATATCAATTTTCTCGGCAATGATGAGTGAAACCTCATCACCCCTTTCGTAGTTCATATCCACGTTCTTGAGATAACGGTTCAACTTGGTAGAAGCAAATAACCGCTTGCCTTCACTGTCCTCACATAGAATGATGAGTGCCATTCGCCCATCCTCTAGTGTTTCAATTTGTTCCGTGTGCGGGATGAGTATGTCTCTTCTTGTACCAATGGTAATGAACGAACCCAATGCATTCGAATTGGATACCCTGTAACAGCCAATTTGACCGACCTGAAGGTTGGGCAATCTCGTGGTAGCTTCCAATTCGCGTTCTTCATTGTAAAAGGTAAAAACCTGTACGATATCACCTACGGCGCTATTGGGCTTCAGCTCTCGCTTTTGAATGAAGACTGTTTCATTTTCATACCCAAGAAGATAACCGTCCTGAACGATTTCGAAAATGGGAAGGTCCTGTATGGTGCCGGGTGCAAGTGTTGTCATGATATCGATTGGAGAAATGTTGATCTCTGAATCCTCAGCAAAGAACGGCATTTCAGAGCAAAGGTGAAAATCCATCGCTAAATGAGGTAATCTCATCCAGCATCCGATAGCACATATTAGTGATTTTGTGAAGCAGAAAAACGTCGGATTTTTGCATCAGATAATTAAAGGCAATCTTCGGATAACGATCTGACGATGGACATTATAGCTTACAGAATACTCTGTCGCTATTCTCTTAACCAAAAAGAGGCCGTCCAACTGCGATGGCCTCTTTGTATACGCCCTCGTTGATTTCTCCCTTCAAAAAAGTGAACTCCACAAGTTGCATTCATCAATACACCAAAAGCGGTATTGGACGATGAAGAATATGCTCGCACTTTTGTTAAAGTGAAAACGATCAAGCCATCCATTTCCAGTTGCGCAATTTGTCCAATGCAATCCATGATGGGACAATCTTTTGCAAAAAAGAAAGACTGTTGCAAAAAATACAAGCATGGCAAGCGCTGTAAAAAGTGTCCAAAGACCAATAAGTAGCCTGATTTCTGTAAACTTCCCGTCCAATAATTATTCTATAACCCACTTCGAGTGGGCTATGTAGTTGCTTCGCCCGTTGGTAAAGCATTATCTAAATCAACGATTCCC
>JAYTMF010000288.1:0-4957 GCA_043728755.1 Flavobacteriales bacterium | reverse complement strand
GCGATGATGGTGTTGAATTTAATAACGACTTCTTTGGATGCCTTGCGCATTTCGTTGCCTTTATTGGTAAGGACAACCTTTACAACACGCTTGTCACTTTTATCAGGAACGCGTTTTATGAGCTTAAGTTCCTGCATGCTTTTGAGTATGCGGGAAAGGCTGGTGGGTTCCATGCCCATTCTCGGGCCAAGCTTAGTGCTCGGCGTTCCCTCTTTATCAATATTGAGCAATACATAGCCTATGGCCATTGTTCCTCCATTCTTAACTGCCTCAGCGTTGTAAGCTTTTGAAATTTTTGTCCAAGCCCTGCGTATGTGAAAGTCTATTGTTTCGTCCGGCTTCATAAAATTTAATGTCAAGAATTCTTTTATCGATTTATGCTACGAATGAAGTGCAAAATTTGTTATGCGCGCATAAATGAATGTAAAATATTTTCAAAGAATCATGGAGATTTCCTTCAGATCACATGTGAGTGGTTGGCCGGATTCCGTTCGAAGTTTCAACCTGCCGGATTGATCAACCCCGATAATACTCGCACGTATCTGCTGATTTTCAAAAAGAAAATCAGTAACCTGATTTATTCGGTACAGATGCCCAAGATAATGTCTCACAATTTCCGATGTTCCACCGGCCTGCAACTTAAAATAATATTTCTCCAAGGATTGTATGAGGTGCAACAGACATGCTTCGATATCAAACGATTTGCCCGTGATTCGTCTCACTGAAGTCGCCTTCAAAGTATCGAATGAGGTTTGATTTACATTGATCCCGATTCCTATCACCGAGCTTCCAAGTCGTTGATTGGTCCATGTATTTTCAATGAGGATGCCTGCAATTTTCTTGTCGTTTACGATAATGTCATTCGGCCATTTGATATAAGTTTCAGTTGTAGTTTCTTTTTCTATGATCTCCTGAACAGCGAGTGCAATTGCCTGACTGAGGCAAAATTGATTGCTGGCGTTGAGAAATTTTGGATAGAGTATGACGCTGCACAATAAATTTTCACCGGAATGACTTTCCCAATTTGAATTTCGTTGTCCTTTTCCGGCCGACTGTTCTTGTGCCGTTATGACAGTGCCCTCTGGAGGTTGTGACAGTCTAACCAGATTGGCAGCATAGTTGTTCGTGGAGTCGATTGTTTCCAATCTGATTATTGCCCTTTCGTGAAATAGCATAGCACAAAGCAAGTAGTTCAGACGCAAAGGAAGTATGATTTATGTCGTTAATTATTGAATAGCAAAGAATATTATTCGCGGGTGGCATGGATGCAACGTTCACCACTACTACATTTGCTGACATTGTGAAAAAAGAAAAAATTTCATTAAAGAGAAACCCTGATGTAGCCACTTCTGATTTGCTTGAGGCGGTTGTCAATGGAATGCAGGATGTTAAGGCGAATGAAATTACTATTTTGGATTTGCGAACCATCCATCACACAATGGCAGATTATTTTGTCATATGCCATGGAACGAGCAATACGCATGTAAAAGCCATAGCGCAAACAGTGGAGAAAGAAACTTCAAAAAGTTGTGGTGATGCGCCATGGCACATCGAGGGAATGCAGAACGCAAAATGGGTGTTGTTGGATTACGTAGATATTGTGGTACACATATTTGATCGCGAAGCTCGCGACTATTACGCATTAGAAGAGTTGTGGGCGGATGCCGCAATGAAAAGAGTTGATTGATAAATAGAAAAATAAACAGAAGAAGAAAATAATGTCAGACGAACAAAGAGACCCAAAGAAAAAGGGAATGCCTCCGGGTGATGGTGAAAAGAAATCCATGAATTTTTATTGGATCTACATTCTGATCGCCATGGTGCTGATCGGAATGATGGTTTTCAGCAGTGGGAATGACGGAAAGCAGGTCGATTTCCGAGAGTTCAAGTCTTATGCTGAAAGCGGATATCTAAGTAAAGTCGAGTACAATGGTGTAGTAGCCAAAGTATATCTTGATTCCATAGGAAGAGCTGCACTCAGTAACAAGCTGGGCAATCAACCGATAGTAACTGGATTCAATAGATCAAGTGATTTTTGGTTCAACATTCCACCAAGTGAAAACAAAATTGATGAAATTGAAGAACTTGGTGACCAGAATGGATTCGCCGTTGAATTCAAGCCTGTCAATGAATTCGGTCAGAATCTTTTATTCTGGATCGTGGGTTTTGGACTCATTATCGGAGTATGGGTATTGATCATGCGTCGACTTGGTGGGCCATCCGGGCCTGGAGGACAAATCTTCAGCATTGGCAAATCCAAGGCGCAGCTATTTGATAAGGGCAAAGGAACATTGGTGACTTTCAATGATGTCGCCGGATTGGAAGGTGCAAAGCAAGAAGTGCAGGAAATCGTTGAGTTTTTGAAGAATCCTAAAAAGTATACAGAACTTGGTGCGAAAATACCAAAGGGCGCATTGCTTGTGGGTCCGCCGGGCACAGGTAAAACGTTGCTGGCAAAGGCTGTTGCAGGAGAAGCTCAAGTTCCTTTCTTTTCATTGAGTGGTTCTGACTTTGTGGAAATGTTTGTTGGCGTTGGTGCAAGCCGCGTGCGTGATCTTTTCAAACAAGCAAAGGAGAAAGCGCCATCCATTATTTTCATCGATGAGATCGATGCCATCGGAAGAGCTAGGAGCAAGAGCATAAATTTTGGTAGCAACGATGAGAGAGAGAATACACTGAACCAATTGCTGACAGAAATGGACGGCTTCGCAACGAACAGCGGAATCATCATTTTGGCCGCCACCAATAGAGCAGACATTCTCGACAAAGCATTGTTGCGGGCAGGACGTTTCGATCGACAGATCTACGTTGATATGCCTGATCTCAACGAACGCGTACAAATATTTCATGTGCATCTGAAGAACGTGAAGTTCGATCAGTCTGTAGATGTTGAATTCCTTGCGCGTCAAACACCGGGATTTAGCGGCGCTGATATCGCCAACATCTGTAATGAAGCAGCGTTGATCGCAGCTAGAAAAGGTGGATTGACGGTGGGCAAGCAGGATTTCCTTGACGCAGTCGACAGAATTATTGGAGGACTTGAGAAGAAAAATAAACTCATCACACCCGAGGAAAAATCAACGATCGCTTACCATGAAAGTGGGCATGCAATTATCAGCTGGTTGCTGGAGCATGCTTCTCCATTGGTAAAAGTGACCATCGTTCCGCGTGGAAGATCACTCGGGGCAGCCTGGTATCTTCCCGAGGAAAGACAGATCACCACAACCGAACAGATGTTTGACGAAATGTGCGCTGCATTAGGCGGAAGAGCTGCCGAGGAAGTTGCATTCGGAAAAATTTCCACCGGTGCCTTGAGTGATCTCGAGAAGGTAACCAAACAGGCTTACGCTATGGTTTCAGTGTACGGATTGAACAAGAAAATTGGCAATCGGAGTTATTATGATAGCAGCGGTGAATCCCAATTTACAAAGCCATATAGCGAAGAAACGGCACGGGTAATCGATGAAGAGGTGAGTATTATGATAGAGAAGGCCTATGTCACTTCTCGAGATTTACTTATTGCACATAAAAGCGAACTCGATCAACTTGCACAGAAGTTGCTGGTCAAGGAAGTCATATTTAAGGATGATCTTGAACAGATTCTCGGTCCAAGAAAATGGGCTGACAGGCACATCCATGAGTTGACCCCCATGACTTCGCCGAAAGCGATACCAGCAAAAGCACCGGAAGTGCAGGAGTCGCCATCTGCGCTTCAAGACCCTAAGTCATAAATTTTGGAATAGAATAGGAAAAGGCCATCTCGTTAAGATGGCCTTTTTCAATTTCAAAAATTCAATCAGGAGGTGTATGCTGTCAAGCCAAACCTTCAACGCGCTGGATGCCATATGATTTTCTTTCTTTCGTCAACAATGAATAGAATGAGCGAGGTTTAGCCTCGTCGAGATAACCGAAGTCCTGATTGATGCATCTTCCTTAAGTTTGCCACCGCAATTTTTCAACAGTGAACAATTTAATTATCCGGTCTATAGCAGGCATTGTATTTTCAATTGCCGTAATTGGTTCAGCCATGTTTGGACCGTTGTCACTCGGCTTGCTGTTTCTTCTGTTTTCGACGATTGGGTTGTATGAAATTTATGATTTGCTGCAACACAACAAAACCAGCGCACCACGATGGTTCGCCGGTATGTCAATTGGGGTGCTTATATATCTCCTGCTTTTTTTGATTGCAACAGATAGTTTAGATCCAAAATGGCTGTGGGTATTGGCATTGTTGATCCCGTTGTTTTTTTTCATGGAGTTGATCAGATTGGACCGAAGTGCTTTGACAAATCTTGCCGTGACGATTTTTGGATGGGTCTACGTGATTATTCCGTTTGCCTTGATAAATTATTTGCCTATGGTCAATGGTCGTTTTGAGTTCGAAATCCCTCTGGGATTTTTTCTGATACTTTGGGCGAATGACACCGGAGCTTATTTTATTGGAAAATTCCTGGGCAAAAGAAAATTGTACGAAAGCGTATCACCAAACAAGACCTGGGAGGGGTTGGCCGGAGGTATTCTTCTATCCTTTATAGTGAGTTATATCCTTTCAACCTATTTCCTGATGTTGTCTTTAAATGATTGGGCTGTAATGGCGATCATTATTGCTTTGTTCGGCAACCTGGGTGATCTTTTTGAATCGCATCTCAAACGAATTTTTGGAGTGAAGGACAGCGGCAATCTAATTCCAGGACATGGTGGCGTGCTTGATCGTTTTGATGGATTATTTCTCACTCTTCCGGTTTTGATTTTTTATTTTAAAATTATTTACACATTATGACTATTCACAAAGAAGGATATAAAATTATCGCCGGTGCTGCAGTGTTATGTGGATCGCTCGTGTGGCTTGCTGCTTTTCTCTTTGGATGTTGCACGATCTGGTTCTGGTTGGTCACTTTAGCAATCACTGTTTTTTTCTATCTGGTTGTTCAGTTTTTCAGGTTACCAACAAGAACGA
>JAYTMF010000287.1:0-3117 GCA_043728755.1 Flavobacteriales bacterium | reverse complement strand
GGAAGCTACTTTTTATACCGCGGCTTAAAGACTTTGGCGTTGGTTGTTAGTGACATTACCACAGGTAAAAAGGTTGAACTCGCTTTGCAACAAAGTGTGGTTAGTTTTCGCAGATTACTTGAAAATTCACCCAATGGTATTGTTATTCTTACTTCAGATAAAATAAAATACCTCAACCACGCCGCCTGCGAATTGTTGGGAGTGGAAGATGAAGATGAATTGTATGACCATGATTTTTTGGCATTTATAAGCGATGAGTACAAGGAAGAGATCAAGACAGATATACAGGAAATTCGCGATGGTCTTGAGATCAGTTACAAGGAAATCCGGATAGAAAAGAAGGGTGGCGAGATGGTGGATGTAGGAATCAAGTCTATTCTGACCGCTTATGAAAACAAGCCCTCCATACAGATCACACTGAGCAATGTTTCGGCGCGATTGCAACTCGTGCAGGAGCAGATTCGCGTGCGTTTCATTGAGGAGATCAATACTGCGCTGAAGGCGGAAATTAACGAGCATAAATCAACACAGAAAAAACTGAAGCACGAGCGGCGGAATGCAACGGAACAACGAGGCAAACTGGAATCTATTTTCGATTCTACCGAAAATCTGATGATGTGGACCATCAAGACCGACTACACGGTCACTGCAATTAACAAAAACTTCGTCGCCTGGATGCATCGTTTTTTTAACGAGCGTGTGGCGATTGGAGATAACATCATGACGCTACTTCAAAAGCACTTGCATGAAGATTTTTATCAGGGACAATTGGAGGCTTTTGACAATGGATTTCGTGGTAGACCACAGCAATTCGAGTTTCCACTGAAGAATAAAAACGATGAAACGACCTGGTTGCAGGCTTTCTTAAATCCTGTGTACATTGATGGAAAACTAGAAGAACTTTCCTGCTTGCTTTATGACAATACGGAGCGCAAAGATTTTGATAAAAAAATCCGCGATTCTCTCAAGGAAAAGGAAGTGCTGCTTCAGGAAGTTCACCACCGCGTCAAAAATAATTTACAAGTGATCTCAAGTATTCTTAACCTTCAGGCTTCCTACGTGAAGGATGAAAAAACGTTAGAAGTACTAAAGGAAAGTCAACAACGCATCAAGAGTATGTCGTTCCTTCACGAAACGATTTATCGCACCGCCGATTTCAACAAGCTCGAATTCACAGACTATCTGAGATCTATTGTTGGAAATCTCATTCAAAGCTATCGGTCAAATGAGGTTCATGTGGAACTCATCGATAAAATGAAGGTCGTTTATTTGAGTCTCGATCAGTCCATTCCCTGCGGACTAATCGTCAATGAATTGGTGAGCAATGCGCTGAAATACGCTTTCAAAGGAAGCAAGTCGGGGAAGCTAACCATTTCACTCCAAGAGAAAAATGACAATATTGAATTACTCATCAAGGATGATGGCGTTGGATTGCCTGATAATTTTAATTACGAAAAAACGAACTCTCTCGGAATACAACTCGTGTATGCATTGATCGAACAATTGGATGCGACAGTTGAGGTGGCGAGCAAGAAGGGCGCTTCTTTTTTAATTAAGTTTCAAAGAAAGTGATGCATATAATAATTACATTAGTCAACGAATACACAACTAAAACTTTGAGCTATGGCTATTAATATTCTGGTAGTTGAAGATGAAAGCATTGTTCGGAAGGACATTGAAAGAAGTCTGGAAAAACTTGGTTATAACGTAATAGGTCATGCCGATAATGGCGAGAAGGCATTGGAAATTGCCCGCGCTATGAAGCCAGATCTGGCTTTGATGGATATTCAGATAAAAGGCAACATGTCTGGTATTGATACCGCTGAAGCTATCAAACAGGAAATGGATATTCCCGTGATTTATCTTACTGCCTATGCAGATGAATCAACGCTAAACAAAGCCAAACTCACCGAGCCTCACGGATATATTTTAAAGCCATTCAAGGAAATTGATTTGCATACCACCATCGAAATGGCCATCCATAAGCATGGAAAGGAACGTGAAGTAAAAGTGGAAAATGAACTGCTGAAATCACTTTCCAACTTCAAAGCTTCAGCCAACTATTTATTCATAAAGCATCAATCGAAATTGGTGCGGGTGAATACTTCCGATGTTTATTACGTGGAAGCATTGAAAGATTATATGCAAATCGTAACAGCGGATGTCAAATACACGATTCACGCTACCATGAAGGACATCGAAAGGAAACTTCCGAAGAGCATTTTCCAGAGATTACACAGATCATTCATTGTGAATATGGATAAGATTGCAACCATCTCTGGTAGTGATGTCATGCTCATGGATGTCAACAAGGAAATCCCTGTTGGTGGTAATTATCGCGAACTATTCGGAGAGCGCATCAATGTATTGTAGTACGGTGGTAGGTTTTAAAAATCTGTTTTAGAACACAACTCTCAGGCGCATAACGATTTTTCATTCGCCCAACTATTTAAGCAATACCACCACACCGGATTTTTGCTTCAAGGGCCCATCCACTTCGGTGCGATAATCAAGCACCCATGTGTATGCCCCGTCCTGCCCTACTTCATTTTTGATCAAACCATCCCATCCCAGATTCATGTCATGGCTGGAAAAGAGATGAAGACCCCAGCGATCGAAAATCTTCAGATGATAATAGGTCAACTCAAAGCCGTATAACACGGGGAGAAAAACATCGTTATGTCCGTTATCGTCCGGCGTAAATGCGTTGGGTATGTGAACCAATTCTTCCGGGTGAATCACAACAAGCGTACTTGTGGTATCTCTACATCCGAAAAGATTCCAAACTGTTTGTGTTATGAAATACGAACCATGATCTTCATAGAAATGATCACCGGATTCAAACGACTCTGTGTTGCCATCATCGAAGTTGTATTGCCATGTGGTCACGTCGTCACTCGATGTACTCATCACGTCAATGGTCGGATTCGATATCCGCGCTGATTCTGTTGCCGTAAATCCTGCTGTTGGATTAGGAAGAATGACGATGCCTTCGTCCAACGTAGAATCCGCAACGCATCCATGACTGGATGTCGCAATGAGCGTGACATTGAACGTTGCAGGAGATGGCCATTCTATTTCGGGATTTTGTTCAGAACTAATAACGACATCATCGAA
>JAYTMF010000286.1:0-3130 GCA_043728755.1 Flavobacteriales bacterium | reverse complement strand
GCGATGATGTCCTTCACGGTCTCAAACAAGATTCAATTTGTCGATTTTTTCGGTATGGCCTATCAAAAGAGTTTTGAAGGACTCGAAAAGCTGACGGATTCAAAAACCGGACATTGGGAGTTCGAAAAATCGATTGGTGATTTCAACCAGTGTCAGATCCGGTTTGATTTAGATAAAGGCGTGCACGCTGTCGATTTTATCATGTATCTGCAGGATGAAGCCACGGCCGAGCAGTTTGCAGGAAGATTTGCAGGACAAATTCAACAGGTTTTTCCGGCAGAGAAATATGTGAGATCGGAAAGAAGAACCTCTGCAGGCAACATCATTGTTTACGAATACCGAAGTGATGATCCGGCTGTCAAAGCAAAAAATCCGGAAGTTTATTTACAATCAACAACTAGAGATGGGCTTTCTCAGATGATCATCACCCTTTACGAGCCGCTATGCAGAAAGAAATAATTTTGGAGCATTGAAGAATGCCAATGACTAATTATGTCCAGCGCTCTCCTTTTTTGTCTTTCACATCGTTCACCCATTGCTTGATTTTCTGCTCGTCCTGCTTTTTGCAAATGAGCAAAATTTCTTCTGTGTCCACCACGATGTATCCGTTTAATCCATGAATGACAGCCAACTTGCCATTGGGCATATTCACGACGTTATCCGCACAATTGTGAAGCATTATGTCTTTTCCCACAATGCCATTGCGATGGGCGTCATGTGCCAGATGCGTATGAAGTGAACCCCAGGTTCCCAGATCGCTCCATCCAAAATCGCTCAGTACGACACTTACATTTTTTGCTTTTTCCATGATGCCGTAGTCTATAGAGATATTGTCGCAGGCAGGATAGATGCGGCCTATGAATTCTTCTTCGCCTTCCGTTCCATAGATGCCCTGGCCGTCAGCAAAAGCGCGATACATATCGGGAAGATTGGATTCAAAGGCATGTAAAATCGCATTGAGTTTCCAGACGAAAATACCGGAATTCCAGTAAAAATCGCCACTTGCAATGAAATCTTTGGCTAGTTCGAGATCCGGTTTTTCGGTAAATGTTTTGACACGCTTTACTTTTTCATGCTGTGCTTTCTTGTCATCTGCCCATTGAATATATCCATAGCCTGTATCAGGTCTTGTCGGTTTGATACCCAGTGTTACGAGATTACCTGTATCTGTGGTTTGCTTGATACTGATTTCGATGATGGATCTGAATTCATCATTGTTAAGGATCAAATGATCGCTTGGCGCTACAATAATGTTGGCATCAGGTTCCCGCTCAGCTATCCAGAAGGTGGCATAGGCAATACAGGGAGCTGTATTCCGCATATAGGGTTCACACAATATCTGTTCGGGTTTCAGATCCGGAAGTTGTTTCAGCACGAGGTCTTTATAGCGTTCATTGGTAACCACCAGAATGTTTTCTTTCGGGCAGAGCGGCACAAAGCGGTCATAGGTCATCTGGATCAGTGTGCGGCCAACGCCCAGAATATCATGAAACTGTTTTGGAAATGAAGTGCGACTCATCGGCCAGAAGCGGCTTCCAACACCACCCGCCATGATTACGCAGTAATTTTTTTTATCCATTGATTTCCTTTTTCCTGCTCATCCATTTTATTGAAAGATGAGATGCAGGTTGCAAATATCACATAAGTAAGGTCAAGACATCATGATAGTCTTTCCAGTGCAGAACGGAGGCTGAGTATGGCGTCATTCACGTCCTTCAAGGAAGCCGTTCCCACGGAGAGGCGATACCAGTTGGAGTTTTTGGATGCTCCGAAAGCACTGAAGGGTACCAATGCAAGTTTGGCCTCATTCAAAAGATAGCTTGTCATTTGTTCGGTCGTCTCAATTGTATGACCTGCCGGCGTTTTCTTGCCCTTTAAATTGAATTGAACCGCGAGGTACATGGCCGCCATTGGTGCAATGGCATTCACAGGATGACCTTCATTTTTCAAGGCGGTGATACCATTGTAAAATCCATTTAGTCTTTCTTCAATATCTTGTTTGATCTTGTGAAGATAGCTGCTCACGGCGGCATCGTTCTTCAGAAACCTCGCTGTAGCTACTTGTTCGGCTTTCGGTGACCATGCGCCAACGTGACCAAGAATACTCTTCATTTTATCGATCACTTTTTTCGGTCCGAAGGACCATCCAACACGAACGCCTGTCGCGGCGAAGCATTTGGAAATGCCATCGACGAAAATCACGTAGGGACGCAGTTCGGGGCGGAGACTTACAGGATCAACGTGTGAAGTTTCGCCATAGGTGAGTGCCATATAGATCTGGTCATACATCAGATACAGTGGTTTCTCGTCAGGATTTCTTCTGCGATTTTCTTCCAGAACGAGATCGCAAATATTTTCCAGTTGTGTTCTGGTGAATGCTGTTCCTGTTGGATTGAGCGGTGAGCAAAGGGCAAGTAACGCTGCTCCTTCAAGGGAATTTTTCAGGTCATCGGCTACAGGCAGAAAATTATTTTCAGGGGTTGTATCCACGAATACAGCTTGCGCATGTGAAAGATGTGTATAATGATTGTTATTCCAGCTGGGAACAGGAAAAACCACTTTGTCGCCTGGATCAACAACAGCCTGAAAAATGGCGTAGATCAAAGGTCTTGCGCCACCGGCGATGAGCACTTCATTTTCTGAGTAGTCGAGTTTTTGCCAGTTTTTGATCAGTGCGGAAACCGACCTCCTCAGATCAGCAATACCATCTGCTGCCGGGTAATTGGTTTCGTTTTCATTGTAAGCGCGAATGATTTCTGTTTTCAATTCTGATGGAATTGAAAATATCTTCGGATCAAAATCACCGATGGTAAAATTGTAAATGTTTTCTCCTTTGGCGATCAGTTCACGAATTTCTCCTGCAAGCTTGATGATTTCTGAACCAACCAGATTTTCGGCCATGAGTGATACCTTGAAATCCTTCCCTGCAGCAGTTGCTGTATTGTTCATATACTTTCTATGTTGTGCCGGTTACATTGTCCGGCTGATTGTGTATTACCGCGAATGTATTCTTTTTTACAATAGAAGAACTTTGGTTATGACCTTTTAGTAATGCTTTAATAGGATTGTTGCATACTTGCAATGAACGCTATGAGGGTTCGCTGATTAATTCCAACTATACAAACCGAGA
>JAYTMF010000285.1:0-17598 GCA_043728755.1 Flavobacteriales bacterium | reverse complement strand
GGACCATGTTCTGAAATACACGTCGATCTTCGTTCTGATGAGGATAGAAAAAAGGTTGATGGTAGTACACTGGTGAATAACGATCACCCTCAAGTGGTCGAAATCTGGAACAATGTTTTCATGCAATTCGAAAGAAAGGCCGATGGAAAGCTCATTACTCTTGCTTCGAAGCATGTGGACACAGGCATGGGTTTCGAAAGACTTTGTATGGCGCTTCAGGGAAAAACTTCCAATTACGATACGGATATTTTTTCGCCATTGATCGAAGGCATAGAAAAAATGACTGGCGAAAAATATTTGCGCACCGCGGAAAAGAGAGATGTTGCTATGCGCGTGATCGCAGATCACGTTCGTGCAGTTTCCTTCGCAATTTGTGATGGACAGCTACCTTCAAGTGGTGGTGCGGGATACGTGATACGCAGGATATTGAGAAGAGCAATTCGCTATGGTTACAGTTTCTTGAATAGGAAGGAACCTTTCATCTATCAAT
Source organism: Flavobacteriales bacterium (assembly GCA_043728755.1). Taxonomy (GTDB): domain Bacteria; phylum Bacteroidota; class Bacteroidia; order Flavobacteriales_D; family Sanyastnellaceae; genus JAIBBG01. The sequence goes on along the minus strand of JAYTMF010000285.1, from coordinate 17,108 downwards.
TGGTGAAGGTGCTCGCGGATGAGATGGGTGATTTTTTTCCCGAGATCAGAAGCAATCTAACGCTTGTCGAAAGAGTGATCAAAGAAGAAGAAGAAAGTTTTTTGCGCACACTTGATAAGGGGATTCAACTTTTAGAAGAAATTATTCGCAAAACGGAAGGTCCGGTAATCAATGGAAAAACTGTTTTCGAATTGTACGACACTTTCGGTTTTCCGGCAGATCTCACGGCTCTAATTGCATCTGAAAGTCAGAAGAGCATCGATCAGATTGCATTCTATGAAGAGTTGAAAAAACAAAAGGACAGAAGTCGTGCTGCCACGAAACTTGAAACAGAAGATTGGGTGGAGCTTCAAGCCGGAGAGACAAGGTTTGTCGGATATGACGAGTTGGAGTGTGAGTCGAAAATTTTGCGTTATAGAAAAATAAAATCTAAAGGAAAGGAATCATTCCAGCTCGTGTTGGACGTTACACCATTTTATGCTGAAGGTGGCGGACAGGTTGGTGATACAGGGAAATTAATTTCAGCAAATGACACAGTTGTAATCACAGACACGCGTCGTGAGAACAACCTCATCGTACATTTCACGGATCAACTTCCCGAGAATGTTTCGGCGTCTTTTCGCGCAGTAATTGAGAACACAAGAAGAAGGGACATACTTGCGAATCATAGCGGAACCCATTTGTTGCATGAGGCACTGCGCGAAGTCCTCGGGACACATGTTGAACAAAAAGGGTCACTGGTGCATCCTGATTATTTGAGATTCGATTTTTCGCATTTTTCCAAGATGACGGATGAGGAAATAGAGCGAGTAGAAGCTTTAGTGAATGAGCGGATCAGGAAGAATTTTCCTCTTGAGGAAAATCGTTCGATGAGCATTGAAGATGCGAAGAAGACCGGTGCAATGATGTTGTTCGGAGAAAAATACGGTGATGTTGTCCGCGTGATAAAGTTTGGTCACAGTGTGGAACTGTGCGGAGGAACGCATGTACAAAGTACAGGCGAGATAGGTATGTTTCGCATTCAGAGCGAAGGCGCCGTTGCTGCCGGTGTAAGGAGAATTGAGGCAATCACTGCAAATGGTGCATTCAATTTTGTGAAGAGTGAATTGAATGTGTTGGAAGAAATCAGACATGTTTTGAAATCGAAGGATGCTCTGAAATCAATCCATGATCTCCAACAGAAATATATCGAGCTTTCCAAACTGGTGGAGAAATTCAACAAGGAGAAGGCCGGTGAAATGAAGTCCGTTCTTAAAGAGAAAATAAAGACATTGAATGGTGTAAGTTTTTTAGCTGAGCGTGTTGATCTAGATCCTGCAGAGTTGAAGGATGTGGCGTTTCAGCTTAAGGGTGAGACAGAAAGGTTCTTTGCTGTTTTTGCAGGCGAATCGGGCGGAAAGGCGATGCTGACTTGTATTATTTCGGAAGATCTTGTAAAAGAGAAGGGACTCAACGCATCCAATATCATTCGTGAACTGGCGAAGGAAATCAATGGAGGTGGCGGCGGTCAGGCATTTTTTGCTACGGCCGGTGGAACGAAAGTGGAAGGTCTTGCAACGGCGTTGGAAAAAGCATCGTCTTATATCACTCAATAATGATTGGGAAGGAGACTTCCACATCGATGTCGCCGGGATCACAAGTTCCGTTCTTATACCGAGTGGACAAGTGTAATAGTCCAATCGTTGCTTCGCCAGATTGAACTAAACACGTATAACCATCGGCATATACCACTGTATGATTTCTCAAACATTGGCATGTTTTATAAATCACATTAGTATTAGAGACAAAGGGTTCGGCCACCGTCTACCGGAACATTGATGCCGTTGATGTATGATGCGGCGGGTGATGCAAGAAAAGCAATGGCCGCTGCGATTTCTTCAGGTCTGCCGAGTCGTTTCATTGGCACTTCATTACTCATTTCTGCTTTGATGGTGTCGGAAGTAAGACCTGATTTTTCAGCCTTGTTTTTCATGATTTGTTCAAGACGACCGGTTTCTGTGGCACCGGGAAGTACGTTGTTTACCGTGATATTGAATTGGCCAAGTTCCATTGCCAATGTCTTTGCCCAGTTCGCAACAGCAGCGCGAATTGAATTACTCACTCCAAGATTTGCAAGTGGTTGTTTAACCGATGTACTTATTACATTGATGATTCTTCCATATCCAAGTTCCTTCATCCCGGGCACTAATGCTTGCGTCAAAATGTGATTGCAAATCAGATGTGAATTGAATGCTTTTCGAAAGGCTTCAATATCAGCGTCAATTGCAGGACCCGGATTGGGGCCACCGGTGTTGTTTACAAGGATATTTGCTTTGTCTTTTGAGACAAACGTTGCAATCGCATCTTGAACCGATTGCGGATGATCGAAATCCGCTACGATATAGGAATGCTTTTGCCCTGAGGAAACGTCGAGAGACAATAGAGATTCTTTTAGTTTTTCTTCGTTTCGTGCCATCAACACAACATTGGCACCTATCAACGCAAGCTCTTTTGCAGCGGCAAAACCAATACCTTGTGTGGATCCACAAACGATTGCTTTTTTATCTTTCAAATTCAGATTCATAGCGCAAAGATGGTACTACATACGGATTTTTTGTTTCAATAGTTTTTGTAATTCAAAGGAACGAATTCAGACAATGGAAGTCTCCTGATAGTGATCCTCAACTCGTATCTCCAGTCTTTCATTCCTCGGTGTTCAACCAATCACCCGCTATTTAGGGCCGAACTAATCTCCGCAAGATGGTTCAAACAGACTACACATATTCGAAGCTTCAGCATTAGTAATCATTAAGACATAAAGATGATTGTTGGCTAAGAGATTTTACTCCAGTCTGTTTTTTTCTTTTTGATATTTTGAAGTTGCTCTGCAATGCGATAGTTTTTTTCATTTTTCAGCAAGGGATCTTCATCCATGATTTCCAGCGCAAGTTCTCTCGCTGCTGAGAGCATGAGTTGATCTTTAGAAAGATCAGCAATTTTGAGATCCAGGGCACCACTTTGCTGTGTCCCTGCCAGGTCACCTGGTCCACGCAATTGAAGATCGACTTCTGCAATTTCAAAACCGTCATTGGTACGCACCATTGTTTCAAGTCGTGTCCTGCTATCGGCACTGATTTTTAAACCCGTCATCATGATGCAATAACTCTGATCGGAACCTCTTCCAACACGTCCTCGAAGCTGATGCAATTGCGATAGTCCGAATCGCTCCGCACTTTCTATTACCATCACCGATGCGTTGGGAATATTGACTCCAACTTCAATCACCGTGGTCGCAACCATTATTTGCGTGCGCCCCTCAATGAATTGTTTCATCTCATATTCTTTCGCTTCACTCTTCATCTGCCCATGCACGATGCTCACATGGTATTTCGGCAGTGGAAATCTGCGCACGATGGATTCATATCCATCCGTTAGGTCTTTGTAGTCCATTACTTCGCTCTCGGCGATCAATGGATAAACGACATAAATCTGTCGGCCTTTCTGGATTTCATTATCCATGAATTGAAAAACTTCCAGTCGTTTTGAATCACTTTTCCATTGCGTAACGATAGGTTTTCTGCCGGGTGGCAATTCATCGATCACGCTTATGTCAAGATCACCATAAAGTGTCATGGCAAGTGTTCTCGGAATAGGCGTTGCGGTCATTACAAGTACATGTGGAGGGAGAATTGCCTTTTTCCAGAGTGATGCACGTTGTGCAACTCCAAATCGATGTTGCTCATCTATAATACATAAGCCAAGATTTGCAAACTGGACTACAGGTTCTATTAACGCATGCGTTCCTATGATCAGATTCAATTCACCACTTTGCAATCGCGCATGTATTATTTTTCTTTCAGAGCGAAGCGATGATCCGGTAAGAAGGGCTAAAGTGACATTTGATTTATCAAGTAAAGATGATATAGTAGCTAAATGTTGCTGGGCCAGAATTTCGGTAGGTGCCATGAGACAAACTTGATATCCGTTGTCAATCGCAAGCAAAGCGCATAGTAAAGCCACTATCGTTTTCCCGCTTCCTACATCACCCTGTATGAGCCGATTCATATGGTGGCCTCGAGCAACATCCGATCGGATTTCTTTGAGCACACGCTTTTGAGCATTCGTCAATTCAAATGGCAGATGTTTGGAGTAAAATTCATTGAATTGCTCTCCCACTTTCGAAAAGACAACGCCACGCTCAAGTTTTGTATTGGCCATTTTTTGCGATGCCAATTGCATTTGAATATAAAAAAGTTCTTCAAATTTTAATCGGCGTCTTGCTGCCTCCAGCAATTGCACATTGGATGGAATATGAACCTGAATCAAGGCATCAGCTCTTGACATAAGCTTGAATTTCTGAATGATGTAATCGGGTAAATTTTCCTTTATGTGAGGATAAACTTCTTCAGTGAGTTGTCGGGTAAGCTTCGCTATACCATTGCTGTGAAGACCTGCTATAGTAAGTTTTTTAGTGCTATAGTAAACCGGCTTCAATTCATTTCCCTGTGTGATGCGGGCATCTTCAAGTAATTCAAGTTCGGGATGAGTGATGTTGTATTTCCTCTTGAAAAGGGCCGGTTTGCCAAACAGAATATAAGGCTGATTTTTTTTGAGATTTGACAATAACCATTTCACTGCTTTGAACCAAATGAGTTCGATTTCGCCGCTTTCATCACGGAATAGGGCAGTGAGTCTTCTCGCTTTGCCTTCACCCATCTCCTTCATCGAAATAATTTCACCCATCAACTGTACAGCTGCTGCGTCACTCGCGATATCACTGATGCGTATGATCTGCGATCGATCAATATATCGGAACGGATAATATTCGAGTAGATCACCACGCGTTGCAATGCGAAGCTCGCTTTTCAGTGCCTCAGCGCGCTGAGGACCGACACCTTTGAGATATAGAATATCATTGTCAAGCACAGGGGCGAAAGTAAATCTTAGACATGAATCAACCTTCGGATGTGAGACATGCAGGAATGAATAATTTTGAACTTGAAAAATCGGAACCAAAATGAAAGTTGTAATACAACGTGTTAAGAGTGCATCGGTGGTTGTAAATGGTCAAATGATTTCTGAAATTGCAGGAGGTCTGTTGATATTGCTTGGTATAGGTGAATCGGACACAATGGAAGATGTCGATTGGCTTGTGCGAAAAATCGTTTTGATGCGAATTTTTTCTGATGCGGAAGGCAAGATGAATAAAGATGTCACAGAAGTGAATGGTGAAATTCTTCTGGTTAGCCAGTTTACTTTATATGCTTCCACACGCAAAGGCAACAGGCCGTCTTTCATTCGATCTGCTAGACCTGAATTGGCCATTCCTCTTTATGAGTCTTTCAAAGATGAACTCGAAATTTTGCTTGGAAAAAAGATTCTTACAGGTGAATTTGGCGCTATGATGGATGTTCAACTGATCAATGACGGACCTGTAACTATTTTGATGGACTCCGCCGTGAAAGAATAAGTGGAAAGGGCTTTTCCTGATTTATCAAGAGTATGTGAGTGCATGACAGAAGTCATTTACGCGAAAGTTTAGTCGAATTATCTTGTTAGAGTGATGGTTGATGCATGTTTGTTCTTGTCGTATACCCAGCAGGGGTAGAGTGTCGATGTAGAGAGCAAAACAGTGACTTGAAATTTAAATTTTGTAATCATCGAAAAAAATTATTTATGGGAAAGTTTATAATTACAAATGGGAGCAACCGCGAACATCAATTCAGCCTCAGCGCGGCCAACAGGAAAGTGATAATGAGCAGCGAGGTTTACACAACGAATCTAGGATGCGAAAATGGAATCGAATCGGTGAGTAAAGAATGCACCGGAATTGACGAAATTTGAATTGAAGACCATAATGAATGGAAAACCATATTTCAATTTGAAGGCCGGCAATGGTGAAGTAATTGGAGCGATCCGGATGTGCGAAAGTGAGGCGTCTCGTGATAATGGCGTGAATTCAGTTCAAAGCGACGCTGCAGATGCTGTAATTGAAGAAAAGAATTAGTCCTGTGGATCCATTTTGATTTTTATGAAGGGCTTAGAATATTCAACATATTCGCAAGGGTTTATTTGTCCTCTTATTTCTTTTACTGTCAATTCACTCTTTCTTTAAGGTCATCCGCACCGGATTTGCGTTGTCTCGTACCTAGTGTTTGATTGCCGAAGTTGTATGTTAAGCTGACACGAAATTGTTGGCTTTCCCAGCCTCCAACACCATTTATTTTTACCTGAGGAATAGTGGAAGAGCTACGCCATTGATTGGAATAAAGTATGTCGCTCAGTGCCACGCGAAGGGTGGCCTTGCCTCTCCATATTTCTTTTTTCACTGCAACATCGATGCTGCCCATCGGCTTTACAACGAAGGTTGCGCCCCAAACACCGGGGCCACTATACCATCCTGATACTTCTGCTGTGAGCGACCTGGACATACTATAAGTCAGTTGTCCAAAAAAGCGATAGGACCAAACCAGAACATTAATATTGCTATACGTCGATTGAATATGTTTTCTGCCGGCATTGAAGTTGACGAAAGCGTTGATTTTTTCACCAAGATTAATTGGAGTACTCACATTGATTCCAATCCATTCCTCGAATCCGAGATTGCGCTTCATGATAAATGAGGCATTTCCATTTGCGGTGTCGGTCACATGAGCGAAGAAATCTTTGGTATAGCTGTATGCAAATGACGCGTTGAATGAATAGAGATAAGTGTAAGTAAATTCTGCCAGGTGTCCATATTGAGGTTGTAGAAAGGGATTGCCTCGAACGAAACTTAATTCATCCAGTTTGGATTCAAAGGGATTGAGATCCTGATAGGAAGGACGATCTATACGCTTACTGAAGGACAACGCGAATTGATTGGTGTCATTCATTGAATAAGTGATTCCGCCACTAGGAAAAAAGTTCAGATAATTTCTATTGACGTTTCTATGGCCTTCATTCGAAAGTGTAGTGAAACTTGTCAGTATTCCCTTGCTTACTGTCTGCTCAGCTCTCACACCAAGTTGTACATCGAATTTTCCCGACTTCTTTTTGTAGTGAACATATCCGGCATTTATCCTCTCGCGATACTCAAAACTATTACTCAACATACTATCTAATGATTCAGATTGTTGATACACATTGTAGCGATTCAAAGTGTTTTGAGTTTGAACATAACTCAATTTGAATCCAGTAGTGAATTTTCCGCCAATCAATCCCTGTTCATAATCCGATTTGAGACTCGCAATTGAAATATCAACCGGTGTGTTGAATCGGTAATTGATATGATTCAAAGGAATGGATACATCTGAAAAGCTATATGTGTTGGGTTGATATGTCTCGGATGTTATTGAATAGACGCCATAGTCAGCATCAACATTCAAATCTATCGACGAGCGATCCGTAAAGTGATAGTTCAGATTAGAAGTGACGTTGTTGCGAAGTGTGGTTGAAATAGTGGATGCTTCCAAAGTCTTCAATACACTTTCTCCTTCAACAGATATATTCGTGAAGCTGGTGCCATTTCCTGTTTCATCTGAGTAATTTCCATTCACCATTATCCCAATACTGTTCTTATTGTTAATGTAATAGTCAACTCCGGCTTTGTAATTATGCGAGCGATTCGTGCTGATCGTATTCGTTTTTTGAGAATAGAGATAATTCAGACTATCAAGTGTGTTGGGCTGAAATCTATCGAGATTCATCCAGTTCCATTTTTTATTTTGGTTGAATCCATAAGTGCCAAAAAAATTCCATTTTTCGTTGCGGTGATTTAGCGTAACACTGCCGTTGTACTTTGAGTAAATCTGAACACCGTATCCGAATTGAACGCTGCCGTTTGTGCCGAAACTCTGGTTCTTTTTTAGTACGATGTTGATGATTCCTGCAGTTCCTGCCGCATCGTACTTCGATGATGGATTCGTGATGATTTCTATTCTCTCAATATTACTGCTTTGCATACTCTTTAACAATGCCTTCAAACCATCACCATCCAAAGGCGTGCGTTTTCCGTCAATGTAAATCAAGATGCCACTTCTTCCCTTAATGCTGATGTTGTCGTCGTTATCCAGCATTACGCCGGGTGCTTTTCTCAACAACTCCAGCGCATCAAGTCCTGCACTGTTGATTGTTCCTTCGACATTGAAAATCGTCTTGTCAGATTCTACAACTACCAGTGGTTTTTTATAGACTATATCAATGGTTTTAGTTGTATTCGATTGGCCCAGAAGATGAAGTGTTCCGATATTCATTTCGTCATTATCCCTCAACGAAATTCCATGTGATTCGTGATCTTCAAGCCCGATAAAATTTGTTCTGAGAAAATAATTTCCGGCTTTCACTCCCGTGAATTCGAATTTTCCCGCATTGGTCGAAACTTCCGTTTTGTAAATGCTGGAATCTGCACTCCTGAATAAAATCACATTTACAAATTCGAGAGGATGTTCCTCTGCATCAACCAAAATTCCATGCACTAGACTGGATTGTGTTAATGCATGTATGAATATTAACTGTAGAATGAATGCAAAAAGAATTTTCATGATCTTAATTGGCGGGCTAAACTAGTTAATCTACATTATGAATACGCCCAATTTTTCGATGAACGGCAATAAGCAGATGTGAGTGCAAGTCCGTTGGTAGCAAGTAGTACGGCGATTTATTTAACAATAGTTTCAACATCGTTAACATTTATATGCGTGCATAGTTGTGTATATTTGAAGTGTCTTTTGAGCCAAAGACTGATTCTATGGTTTTACAGGTTCAGAAGATCCTCCCATAGGTTTCATAGTGGGTAGGTTTTGGTTAAAGGTTTAGTGACATGAGGCTACCAACGGGTGGCCTCTTGTTTTTTTTAACGTGTGGTGAATATCTTAGCCCTGTAAACAACCCATCAATCCAAAAACTCCATCAATGAAAAAAATCTATGTGTTACTATTTGCTGTTTTATTCAGCCATTCCATGCAATCGCAGTGCATTGCGTATATGGATATGAGCGCAGCGGCCAACAATGTAACTGCTACAATTTATGGCAACGGAGCGAGTAATCCCGGTTACATTATCGATTGGGGTGATGACTCGCAGGATTTCGTTTCCACGGCTACCCATACATACACTTTAGAGGGCAATTATTTGATTTGTTTTACTTATTATGATTTGAATGACGTTATCAATTGCAACCAATCAGCATGTCAGGAGGTGATCATTACCACAACCGGCTGTTATATGGATTTCACTCCAACGACTTTGGGACTTACTGCGTCCATTTTTATTACAGCAAGTGCTGCAGGCGTGCCAAGCATCTCCATAGATTGGGGTGACAACTCACCTTTGCAGTCGGGTATGTCAGCTTCGCATGCATATGCTGCTACTGGTAATTACAATATCTGCGTGACATTTTCTGATTTGGATGATCCTGATAATTGCACTATTTATCAGTGTCACTCAGTATTTGTCGAAGAGCAGACCGGCGGTTGCACTGTCAACCTCACTGTAACAGTTGATGGGGCCATCATCACGGCAGATGCTGTGGGAACAGGTGCTGCGAATGCCAACTACATCATTACCTGGGGTGACGATACCTTCGACAACGCGGCAAATGCAAGTCATTTTTATCTTGTGACGGGAACCTATGAGGTATGCGCAGTTTATGGTGATCTTGGTCCGAAGGGATGCAGCGTAAGCGATTGTCAGATGGTACAAGTAGATGAAGTTGGTACAGGTTCTTGTGCAATGTCATTTTCAGCTAGTTCATTTGGACTTAATGCCGGATTGAACATCAACGCCACCGGTGCTGAAGATCCATCGTATGTAATCGACTGGGGTGATGGAACGGATCCGACTACGATATTACCGGCAATTCATACTTATCTCAATGAAAGTGTTTATCTGGTTTGTGTTTCCTATATGGATATGAACAACCTCGACAATTGTCAGATTTCAATATGCCAAGAAGTAACCATCACTGATCCGGTTACTGAGTGCAGTGTTGAATTGACGTTAACACAAGACGGCAACAGCATCACTGTCACATCCACTGGCATCGGTGCTGTGGATCCACAATATGGAATCAATTGGGGCGATAATTCTTTGCCAACGATAGCTGCAAATGGAAGCCATACATATAGCGCCCAGGGAACATACCAAGTGTGTGTTACTTATATCGATTTGTCAAATCCCAAGGGTTGTAGCGCTACCTCTTGTGCTCCGGTTGACATTGTAACAGCCGTTGAAGAGAATCTGCAATATGTCAATTCTGCTGTGATGATGCCTAATCCACTCACGGATAACAATACACTTGAAATCAATCTCAACAAAGCTGCTCATATTCAAATTGACGTTCTTGATCTACTCGGAAAAAGGGTTGAGAACATATTGAATGGACAGCGCAGTAGTGGCGTTCATCGAATAGGCTGGAACGCACAATCTTTGGCCGGAGGAATTTATTTTGTTAGAATTAAAGCTGACAACGAAGAACGGATGATCAGGGTGATCCGCTAAAAAATATTCAGCAATAAAAAACCCGCGAGTTGATTCGCGGGTTTTTTTTATGTACTGATTTCAAAAAATTTTACTTTATGAAACCGAATTATTTTTCGATGACGATTCTTTCGGTAAGAGTCTCACTTCCTTTTTGCAATGTGAAGATATAAATTCCGGAAGGCAGATCTTGTACATCTAAAACAAAGTTCGAATTTCCGACATTGATTACTCCAGACAGCGTCAATTGTCCAACCATGTTTCTGATTGAGTAATATGATCTTTCATTCAGTGGCGAGTTCAATCTGATCTGAATTTGATCCTTAGCGGGATTCGGATATGCTGTCATATGCAACACGTCGATTCCTGATGAGTAATCCTTTACTTCCGTTGACGTAGCTGATTCAATCACAACCGGATTACCTTTTTCTCCTTCCTGGTTCTCAAGGATGGTAGGTGCTGCAGGCGCTATTACCATTATCGGAATGACATAAATATTATTTGACTCATTGGACTCTACAACATTGTTATTGGAATCGCATCTCAACATGATGTAACGTTGACCTATACCGGCGGGCACTGTAAATTCGAGCGCTTCATCGTCAAAGAAATCTCCGGCTCCTAATGAGCTGTAGTCAACTCCGATGATTGGAAAGGTAGTTGTAAATAGTGTACCTGTTGCCCAACGGTATTCCATGAAAACGTTGACGAGAGGACCTGAACTGACACTAAAATTCTGATTGGATGAAAACGTAATGACATCACCTGCCATAACGGTTGAAGCAGATATAGAAATGGCATCAATAAAAACATCAGGCAAATTCGCTGATGCAGTAACCGAGAACGCCATGCTCCACACATTGGATTCGTTGGATTCTGTAATAGCATTTGTTGCATCAGCCATGATCAGAGCGTAGTAGGTTCCTGTTCCTGTTGGCACAGAAAACGTTTTTATCACAGAACCTGAAATACTTGTGCCTCCAAGAGCCGTGGTGCTTGTTCCGAAAGAGAAATCATTCGATGACCAGATGGCATCATTCGACCAGCGAAATTCCACCACAACTTGCGTTTGAGCTGCTGGTGCGATAGTAATCGACTGAAGGCAATTGATAGTTACGCTTTGACCGGCTATTACATTGTTCGCACTGGTGTTGATATTGCTCAAAGAAACATCAGGCAGGACAGGAGCGGGATAAACATTAATGGACAGGGCAAAGGTGTTATTGTTTTCATTCGATTCTATCACGCTGTTAAGTACGTCAGCACGAACGAGTACATACTTGGTACCGGTGCTGTTGGGAATGACAAATGTGATTTCTTCCATTTCCGAAGAAGGAGAAATTCCAATAGTGGAAACATCAGTTCCAATTACTGTGTCATCGCTTGACCAGATGGCATCGTTAGAATATCGATATTCAATAGCAGTAGCGCTAGTGGTAGGACCTGGATTAGTGATCGATTGCACACAGGCAATCGTAACTGTTTGTCCAGTGATTGGGTCATTCGGAGTGACGTTGAAGGAAGTGATCGTCACGTCTGGCAACACACTGATGGAGCCCACCAGAACGGAAATGACAGCTATGTTGTTTGTTTCATCAGATTCCGTGACTAAACTGGTTGCATCGCATTTGATAAGGATGTATCGTGTTCCAACTCCAGCGGGAACAACATACGTTTTTACTTCCACTTCTGAGCCTATACCATTCCCCAGGGAAGAAACATTGGTTCCGATCAGTAGATCGTCATTTGACCAGTTCGGATCGACCGACCAGCGGTATTCCAGAATTGGCGAAATTGCAGCTCCTGCGGGATTGCTCGTAAGTTGAGATGCACTGATCGTAATCAACTGTCCGGTCATCAGAGAAGTGCTATTGACAGATGGGCTGGAAATGGTGATATCGGATGGTACTGGAGTAATTAGAAGTGCTTGCTGTACAGCATTGAGCATATTGATACGACCATAGCCTAATTCTGGGCTCCAGGTGCTGAATGTCTCTGTGCTGCTGGTGCCGTAAACATATCCACCAACCTTTTCACAACTCTGAGCAAGTATTTGTTTTACCTGAACTTCAGTAAGAGTTGGGTTGGCAATCATTGTCAATGCGCCAACACTGGCGGCTACAGGGCAAGCGGCGCTGGTGCCACTAAAATTAGTATAGTCACCGGATGAATAACCATTCGCACCTGTGACGTCCGTTGTGGTAATTGAAGTACCCGGAGCAGTGAATGCGAGACCCGTTCCAAAATTCGAATAGGATGATTTGGTGTCGGTACTCATGGTACTGCCTACCGCAATTACGCCAAAGTACGATGCAGGATAATTGACCCAGTTGTTGGAACCATTGTTACCACTGCTGCCAAAAACAACAATTCCTTTTCCGTCTCTTCCAATGGTTCTAGCCGAAGTAAGTGCAGAGTAGAAAGATGATTGATAACTAGAGCTACCGAATGACATAGAAATAGCAACAGTGTTGTTGTTGGCCATTGCATAGTTTATGGCGTCGATCTGAATCAGAGAAGACGTATAAAAAGAACCACTGGATTGAGCATTGTATCCAATCTGTATTGCTAAGACTTTTATAAGATTGAATCCAAGTCCGCTTGAACCAATACCGTTATTGTAGTTGGCTCCAATAATTCCGGCACAAGCAGTTGCATGTTTTTCAAAAGCGCTTACCGGGTTTACAACGGTAGATTGATTTACGGCGTTATATGTTCCTGCCCATCTTCCCACAAGGTCAGCATGGTTCACATCGAATCCATGTCCATCCAAAACGGCTACATTCTTGGCAATTGAATTGGAAGGCATCATGTCCCATGCGAGATTTGCATCAATGTCCTTGTCGTTGATCTGATTGATAAACCAACAACCACCATAAAGTGGATCGTTGGGCACATGCTGTTCAGCGAGTATTATTTCATCGCGTGCGGCTTCTTTAAAATTTCCTGATTTCAATGTAAGTGCGGCGAACGCGTCGAACGAAATATCACCAGGAATTTTCACTGCAATCCAACCGATGGCATCCATTTTTCGGAGTACAGTTGCATTGATGGATTTGCAATAGGATTGCGCTTTTTCAATCCCGATGCTTAGCTTAAGAAGAGCGAAACCTGTTGGGTATACAGGGTTTCCGGTCTCATCAAGTGCTGAGAATTCAACGCGCTCTACGTGTTCCGTTTTTTTGAGCAAGGCGAGCATCACATCTTTGTGCAATCGAGGATTTTGCAACGTGACAATATTCATGGGATCATGAACACCAGTGATAATGGTGCCTTCAGGAAATTCTGCCTCGTCAGGCTTTTCACCTTCGGCAAATCTGACAACGAATTCGGATTGATTGAACATAGTCTGCGCTGAGATCTTAAGGCAATTGCCCAGGACAGACATAGTTAAAACTGCTGCGATAAGCAGCGCTCTTTCAGGTCTTTTCATCTTACATGGTTGTTGGCCGACTCCAGTGATATGTTATGTTGCCGGCTAAGTCATAACACATGTTTAAAATAAGTTAGTTTGAATGTAAAGGCGCCAAATCGCGATAATACATTCATATTCATGTAGATACAAGCTCAATTGCCAAATACTTGGAATTGTTAATAACTTCTACCCGGTAAAGATCTCTAGTGGAAAAAATTCAACTCAAAATGAGTGTGGAGCACTCTACTTTGTTGATGTAGATCAATCTATCTATCATCATCCAAATCAACTCAAATCTTTAATCTCTATGGCGATTTCGATTTGTTTTTTTGTTTGGAATCTCTTAACTGCAATGAGTTTCCGATCGTTTTCTCTTGTGAAAAATGCAGTTGAATGTTGTAGTGATTACAATCCTAATTGCCTTTCTCATTGCTAATATAATTCTCTTCAATAAGTGAATTCACGATATGAGACGTGACTAGTGTTGAATATGGTAAGATGAAATTCCATGTTGGGGTTTTGAATAGATGAAAATGAGGATATGATTTAGAGAAATGTTTTCTATTAACAAAATTCCCTTTATGAAAAAATTCGAATGATTTTTAAATTTAAGAAAGTGTCCTTATCAGATTTGACTAACACTTCATTAAAAATTTATCGCGCTGCAAAATTCACGATGCAACAACTGAACATTAAAACGGACAACGGAAAAGCTATTGAATCATTTTGTTCCACTGTTTTTCAACGCACAAAAATTCGATGATTAGTCATTCATCATTTTTTCAGCGATGCTATTCTCATAGAGATTGCGATAATCTTCGATATACCCAAAATTTTCGTCATCGATAGTCACTCTGGCCTTTGTGACGTGTCCAAGCAATATTACTTGCACATTGCTTTCTACCACAAAATCGAGAAACTCGTCTTCATAATCTTCTACTACGGTGACAGCAATTCGACTTTGCGATTCACCAAATAAGAAAGCATCTTTTCTTATTTCTCCATCAGTGACAATATCAAAACCTAAACTATTAGGCATTCCCATTTCGCAAAGTGTGACAAACAAACCGCCGTCGCTTACGTCATGTGCGGAGCTGATATAATTGTTTTTGATGAGTCCCTTCATGCATTCCAGAAGTTGGAATTCTTCGTCAATATCAAAGAATGGCGCTGGGGAATTTGCAATACCATGAAACGAATTCAGATATTCGGAAGAGTTTATATCATCTCTTGGAACACCGAGTAAATAGATAAGATCACCTTTGTATTTAAAGTCGAGCGTGGTATGAAGTGATTTGTCTTTCATCAAACCGAGCATTCCAATTGTGGGTGTTGGAAAAATTGGTTTCACGGTGCCATCTTCGTTGGCAGTCTGATTATAAAAACTTACGTTGCCACCAGTTACAGGAGTGTTCAGCTTTCTACATGCTGCACTCATGCCTTTGATGGCACCCACGAACTGCCAATATACTTCTGGGTTGTAAGGGTTTCCGAAGTTGAGGCAATTGGTGATTGCAGATGGCTCTCCACCACTGCAAACAATATTTCTAGCAGCTTCACAGACGGCGATCATGGTTCCGATTTCCGGATCATTGTTTACATATCTCGGATTACAATCAACAGTGAGCACAAGTGCTTTGCTCGTGTTCTTGATATTTACAATTGCAGCGTCCGACGGCTTGTTGGTGGTCATGTTCACTGTTCCGACCATGCTGTCATATTGCTCATAGATCCACTTTTTACTTGCTATGTTGTGATTGGCCATCAGTTGACGTGCAACCACAACGCAATCATCAGGTTCTGCAATCTGACTGATATTGAATTTTTTCGCCTCACGGAATGAAAGCGGTTCTTTGTATTCTCTTTCATAAACCGGAGCACCACCGCCTAGAACGAGGCTCTTAGCAGGAATTTCAGCAACGATTTCTTTGTTGTGGAAATAGCGTAGTGTATCTCCTTTGGTGACCTCGCCAATTTTCACGGCGTGGAGATCCCACTTTTCGAAAATGGCATTTACGATTTTTTCCTTTCCTTTTTTTACTACGATCAGCATTCTCTCTTGTGATTCGCTCAGCAGAATTTCAAAAGGGAGCATTCCTTCTTGACGCATAGGAACGAGGTCGAGGTGAATATCCATTCCGACTTTTCCACCGGCGCTCATTTCAGAAGTGCAGCAAGTGATGCCTGCCGCGCCCATGTCCTGCATGCCGACAATGGCGTCGGTATCGGCAAGCTCCATCGTTGCTTCCAACAAAAGTTTTTCTTGAAATGGATCACCCACCTGCACACTTGGAAGATCTGACGCGCTGTCTTTTGTCATGTCTTTGGAGGCGAATGAAGCGCCCTTGATTCCATCTTTGCCCGTTGCGGAGCCAACAATGAAAACCGGGTTTCCCACACCGCCTGCCTTTGATGAAATAATTTTTTTGATGTCTACAAGTCCAACTGACATCGCATTTACAAGACAATTTTCCTGAAATGAATCGTCAAAAAAAACTTCTCCACCTACGGTTGGAATACCGAATGCATTTCCGTAATCGCCAATTCCTTTTACAACTCCACTCATCAGCCATTTTGTTCTTGGATTATCGAGTTTGCCGAAGCGAAGTGAATTGAGTTGCGCAACAGGTCTGGCACCCATGGTGAAAATATCGCGGTTGATGCCACCAACACCGGTTGCAGCACCTTGATAGGGCTCTATGGCGCTCGGATGATTGTGTGATTCAATTTTGAAAGCACATCCCATTCCGTCGCCAATGTCAACGATTCCTGCATTTTCCTCACCTGCTTTTACGAGCATGTGCTTACCATCTTTTGGAAGCGTTTTAAGCCATTTGATGGAGTTTTTATAAGAACAGTGCTCACTCCACATTACAGAGTAGACACACATTTCTGTGAAATTAGGTGTGCGTCCAAGGACTTCAGTGATCTTTTCAAATTCATCGATACGAAGCCCCATTTCCTGGGCTTGTTCGATGGTAGCGACTTTGGTGGATGACATGCTATAGAATTTTCTTTCGGCGAAATTACTAAGTGTAGGGTGGATGCAAAGCAAAGTGTTTAAACAAGAATGTGTAATTTGGTAAAATTCACCACGGAATAGATGTCCATTGGTCAGTCAACATTTATTGCTGACATGTAATACCAATGTGATTTCTAAAACAGGCCAATGTTTGAGAAATCATACAGTGGTAAATGCCGATGGATACAAGTGTTTAGTTCAATCTGGCGAAGCAAAGATTGGACTATTACACTT
>JAYTMF010000284.1:0-8528 GCA_043728755.1 Flavobacteriales bacterium | reverse complement strand
GCTGACAGCAAACGTATAAGACAGGTGTTCATCAATCTACTCATGAACAGCATCAGCTACGGCAAGGAAAATGGGGAAACCAGAATTCGCTTTTATGATATGGGTGATAATCTGCTGATCGAGATTGCCGATGATGGTATCGGGATTGCAATGGAGCACTTGCCGAGAATATTCGAAAGATTTTATCGTGTGGATAAAAGCCGATCACGCAATGAAGGTGGATCAGGCTTGGGACTAGCCATATGCAAGCATATCATCGACAGTCACAATCAAAATATTTCTGCACGAAGTACAGAAGATGTTGGAAGCACTTTTGGATTTACATTGAAAAAGGCGTGAGAACCAAGAACAATAAGGACATACAATTTGTTCTTGATTAGCGATGTAGTTTGAGGAGAACTTATTTCGTTTATCTATCGAAAAAACAAAAATACAATTCGCCAAATTCATTTCACGTTATAGTCCGCTCCAATCTTCCCGAACAAAAACATTGTTTATTTTTTCTTCGCCGATCGTTGTCTCTGGCCCATGTCCTGGATACACGGTATAATCATCCGGAAGTTGGTAGAGCTTTTTTTGAATAGATTGGACGAGGTCAGAAGCATTGCATCCAGGAAGATCTACACGACCAACACTCCCTTTAAATAAGACATCTCCTCCAATCACCACTTTGTCCTGGTGATGTATGAATGCAACATGACCGGGAGCATGTCCAGGGAGAAATAGAATATCAAGTGATGTATTGCCAAATTGAATTTGTTCACCTTCATCAATAAAATGATGCGGTTGAGGGGATTCGCGATAAGGCACTCCCCACATAGCGCTTGCAATTGGTCCGCGTTGTAACGTTTCAAGATCGAGGCGATGAGCATACAATTCTATGCCATATTTTTTGCATGACGATGCATTTCCAAGTATATGATCAATGTGGCAATGCGTATTGAGAACCATCATTGGAGTGAGGTCTTTTTCGCTTAAAAAGTCAAATAGAATGCGATCTTCATCATCGTTGGTCATACCCGGATCGATGATCACGCATTGTTGGGTTTCATCAAATAGTACATATGTATTTTCTGAAAATATGTTGAAAGTAAATTGGGCGATGTGCATGAGCTGTCATTTGAGGTGGCTAAGTAAGGCATCCGTGAGACAACTAAAAAATCGGCAATAAATACATTGAAGTACGTCGATGTTAGACCAATTTTTTGGCAATAAATGCAATGGGTTTGGGTTAACTTAGCCGTTCACAATTTTTGTTGATGGTATTTATTCTGAAAAGGCTGTTTCTGTTGGTTTTGCTGCTAGGTTTTCATGCGGCTTCCGGCCAGTTTTATCAAGGTACCAATATGGATTTTGGAAAGAACCGCATTCAGTACCGAGATTTCACGTGGTTCTATTATCCTTCCGTCAATTTCGAAGTTTACTATTACATCGGAGGCGAGTCCCTGGCTCAGTACACGCTCATGTCCTGTGAGAAAAATCTTGTGGAAATAGAGAAATTCTTCGACTACAATCTGGAGGATAAAGTTCAGGTGCTTTCCTATCTCAATCAAGGTGAATTCCGCCAGAGCAATATTGGTCTTGGTGATGAACAATTCAACATCGGAGGTTCTGCCAAAATTCTTGGAACAAAAATGTTCACCTACTACGAAGGCAGTCATGCGCTACTGGACAAACAGATTCGCGAAAGCATTGCGAAAGTGCTGTTTTCGCAGCTGATGTATGGCGGCGACTGGAAGGACGTTTTGAAGAGTTCCACTTTGCTATCAGTGCCCAAATGGTATGAAGATGGAATCATCGCCTTCGCAGCCAATGGACCGAACAATGAAAGCAACACTTTCGTAAAGGACGTGGTGAAGGCCGGTAAATTCAAAAGCTTCAATCAACTCGAAGGTGTTGAATCAAAATTGGCCGGACAAGCTTTCTGGAATTACATCTCCGAAGTATATGGTCAAAACGTTATACCGAACGTCGTCTATATGTCGCAAGCCAGCCGAAACATTGAAAGTGGTTTCTTATATGTGCTCGGTTTAACACTGCAAGAGTTGACCGATGATTTCATTAAATTTTACAAGGATAAGACTGCATCAAGCCGACAAGAGGTACTTCCATCCGATTTGAAAATTCCGGAAGCGAACGATAAAGAGGCGATGCGCAAATGGAAGAAGTCGCAACGACAGCTCGGAACAATCAGCGTGAAGTACAAAAGAGATTATGTGTACTCTCAATTCACCCTCTCCCCAGATGGAAAATATATTGCTTATGTCACCAATGAATTGGGACAATACCGCATCTGGCTCTATTACGTGGAATTGAAGAAGAAAAAATGTATACTTAAAAGAGACCACAAGCTGGAGCGCATCGTCGACGAAAGTTTTCCAGTACTTGCATGGCATCCATCGAGTAGTGTGCTCACATACGTATATGAAAGAAGATCAAATGCATGGCTCGGAAATTATTCTCTTGAGGAGAAGAAGCATCGCGTCAAAGAACTTTTTCTAATTGAAAAAGTGATAGATATGAGTTATAGCCCCGATGGAAAACGAATGGTGATGAGTGGAGTGAACAGAGGGCAAACAGATATTTATCTCTATCAGGTTATAGGCAACAATCAGGAACAACTCACCAGGGACATTTGGGACGATATGCACCCAGAGTTCATTGATGGCGGCCGTCGCATCATTTTTACTTCTGACAGATTGGATGATACCCTGCGCACGGAAGTTCCTCTTGAAGTTTATCCTCACGAAAAAGATGTGTACATTTTCGATCTTGAGAACAGGTCGAAAATGCTTAGCCGTGTTACGAATTCGAAAGGTGTTGATGAAGACTTTGCTTCGGGTTATGCTGATAAACACTATACTTATTTGGCAAACAACAATGGTTACTATAATCGGTATTTAGCCACAGTGGATAGTGCAATAAGCGCTATTGATACAACTGTTCATTATCGCTATTTCACTATGACGAATCAATTGTCATCCTTTCAGCGCGATACCCGCGACTATGAATTTGATGAGATCAGTGGCGCATATCTGACCAACTTCCACAAGCGCAATCGACCATGGGTGCATATTGGTGAACGCATCCAGGATACAGGAGCTCTTCTTGACGAAAATTCGAACGGAGCGGAATCATCTCCACTAAGTACTCAAACGAAGGGCGAGTTAAAGTTGTCTGCTGATACTTTGAAGACTGGTGATGTTGATGTGAATAATTATGTTTTTGAAGATGAGCGGAAGAATTATACCTACGAGAAGGAATCTGTAAAGGTTCAGGAAATTGGTGCGTCTGTCACCGCAACAACGGATAGCATTGTTCCTTTTATTTTGCCGCGACCAAGAAATTATCGTTTGAATTTCGCGGCAGACAAAGCTGTGTTTCTTCAAGCCGGAAACACTTTCCTGAATCCGGTATATCAGAATTACACCGGCGCACCTTCGAGCATCACTCCGGGATTCTCATTCTTCAACCAGTTTGGAATATCTGATCTATTCGAAGATTATAAAATTATCGGTGGCTTCCGCTCGAATCTGACCATGAATAACCTTGAGTATGGTATCAGCTTCGAAAATTTAAAGAGCAGGTTAGACAAGAAACTGGTCTTCTCACGTCAGGTACAATCTGTGCAAAGCGGTTATAATATTTATAAAATCCAGAGCAATGATGTTGCCTACAGCGTAAGATATCCTTTGAGTGAAGTGAGCAGCGTTCGCTTCAGAATAGATTATCGCCTCGACAGAATCATTCATCAATCGAATGATCTCGTAAGCCTTGCATCGCCAAATGTCACGGAGATGAATATCGGATTGAAAGCGGAATACATCTTTGATAACGTCATTAACAAGGGTCTCAATTTGTACAACGGCTTTAGATTTAAATCATGGGTCGAGCGCTATCAGCAGCCGAATATTTCCAAGAGGACCGACATCAATATTGTTGGATTTGACGGTAGATATTACAAGCGTATTCATCGCTCCATGATCGCCGCATTCCGTTTTGCAGGCACCACTTCTTTTGGTTCGCAAAAGGTCATGAATTATTTCGGCGGAGTAGACAACTGGATGTTTCAACGTGTAGATGAAAGCACGCCCATTAGCACAAATGAACCATACCGCTTCCAATCTTTTATTGGTCCGGTGCGAGGATTTTATGTGAATGCCCGCAATGGTAATTCAGCTGTGGTTGTCAACGCGGAAGTGAGATGGCCTATTTTCAAATACCTTTTCAACAAGCCCATCAAAAGTGATTTCATCGATAACTTCCAGGTCATTTCATTCCTCGATGCAGGAAGCGCATGGACAGGTTTGAATCCTTATTCAGATGAGAATTTGTTCAACAGAACGCAAGTTATTAAGGCACCGGTCACAGTGACAATTTCAAACAACCGCGAACCAATTGTTTATGGATATGGATTTGGAATTCGTTCGAGATTGTTAGGTTATTTCGTACGCGCAGATTGGGCGTGGGGCATAGATGATGGCCGAAGACTTGATCGCGTCTTTTACCTCTCACTGAATCTGGATTTCTAAGCGGGTATTAAAGATTCCTCAACGAATATTACTGGTTGTAGATCACCTCCATCAAAGTCTGTCCAACTGCTTTAAGTGTGTTGCGGTCGATAATCTCCATGTTGTCTTTGTGTGTGTGGTGATAGGATCCGAATTGATAACCGCCCATGCCCATTGTCCATGTTTGCGGTTTGGTATCGATGATGTCGATGCATCTTAAACCTGCTCTATTGATCATTACATGATCGTCGATCACTCCTTGCACTTCCTGATCATTGAACAGGGAAGCATATCCAAGTTTTGCGGCGGTGTTCCAGACAAGATTTAAGACATCCGGTGCGGAGTCTATAGAATGTTTCTCCTTATTGAATCGCGCGTCACCCGATCCAACCATGTCGAGTAGAATACCGAATCGTGGATTGTAATTGGAGACATGTTGATTCAACGCCCAATACTGTGAGCCCAGACACCATGAAGTGATGAAATTCGGATTGAGTATGTCTTGTTTTGATTCATCCGCAAACTCTGGTGTACCATAATCTTCCGCGTCAAATAAGATAATATCGATGCCGACAGTTGTTGGAGTGATTTGCATCAGACGCGCAATCTCCAGCAATATGCCGACACCACTTGCTCCGTCGTTGGCACCGTCAATAGGTTTTCTCCACTTGTTCTTATCGGGGTCTTTATCGGCGAAGGGTCGTGTGTCCCAATGTGCACAAAGCAAAACGCGGCTTTTATTTTCAGGATTGAATGAAACGATAATATTTCGAGCATTCAAAATCGTTCCATCAAAAGCTTTGATCGTGAATTTTTGTTCAATCACATTTGCACCAAAAGATTTCATGGTGGCTGTCAGCCAGTCGCCACAGGCCACGTGCTGGATGGAGTTGGGAACTCGCGGGCCAAAATTCACCTGTTGACGAACATAGTTGTATGCAGAATCAGCAGAAAATTCGGGAGGATTCACGTCTACCTTTTTTTGAACCGGAGGCTTTGTGACTTTCGGTGGTGTGTCGCTATTGCAACTCACGTATGTGATTGAAACCACGGTGAGGGCGATCATGACAATGGCAATTAGTTGTTTTAATTTCATAAGGCCTTATGTGATTCTTAGTTAAATAGAAAGTCCGGTATGCGATTTTATTTTACTCTTCGTAACTCCACTTCACACCATCCTTAGTGTCTTTTAGCTCAACGTGCATTGCCGCAAGCGCATCGCGCAATTTGTCGGATGTAGCGTAATCTTTATTGGCACGTGCTTCAGCGCGCATCTTAATGATAAGATCCATAAGCGATTCTGTGAGCTTGGATTTTTCACTTGACTCCTCAAGCTGCAAGCCCATGACCTGAAGGAAAAAATCGTTGAACGTTTGTCGTAGCTCATCAATATTTTCTTGCGTCAATGTGATCGTTCCTTCTTTGGCGGAATTGATTGCCCGCACTGCATCGAAGAGATGCGAAATCAAAATGGGTGTGTTGAAATCATCATTCATTGCTATGAAGCATTCCGATCTCAATTGAGCAGTGTTATATCCGCTCGATTTTGTGGGAGTGATATTTTCAAGCGTGCGAATGGCTGCCATCATTCTTCGGTAACCTTTCTCTGAGGCCTGCAATGCTTCATTGCTGAAGTCAAGCGTGCTAGCGTAATGTCCCATCAAAAAGAAAAACCGAACAGTCATTGGTGTATAGCCGCGATCAAGCAACTTGTGATTTCCAGTTATGAGTTCTTCCGGTGTGAATCCATTACCTTCGCTCTTGGCCATTTTACGACCATTCATGGTGAGCATATTTCCATGCATCCAGTAGCGAACAGGTTCATGACCGGTTGCTCCAACGTTTTGTGCGATCTCACATTCGTGATGCGGAAACTTAAGATCCATTCCACCACCGTGAATATCGAATTCTTTTCCGAGATACTTGGTGCTCATCACCGAGCACTCAATATGCCACCCCGGGAAACCTTCGCCCCATGGACTATTCCACTTCATAAGGTGTTCTGCCTCTGCTTTTTTCCAAAGCGCAAAATCCAACGCATCCGTTTTTTCATCTTGTCCTTCCAAATCGCGCGTGTTGGCATAAAGATCATCGATGACGCGGCCTGACAGCTTGCCGTAGTTGTATTTCTCACTGAATTTTCTCACATTGAAATAGACGGAACCATTGCTCTCATAAGCGTAACCGTTTTTAAGGATTTCTTGTATCATCTCGATTTGTTCGATGATATGAGCTGTTGCTGTTGGCTCTATCGATGGACTTTCAATATTGAACATGCGCATGACATCGTGAAAACTATTCGTATAGCGCTGTACCACTTCCATGGCTTCCAGGTTTTCGAGCTTGGCCTTCTTCGCAATCTTATCTTCACCATCATCGCTGTCGCCGGTGAGATGCCCCACATCGGTGATATTGCGCACATAACGCACTTTGTATCCGATAAAATTGAGGTAGCGATTCACTATATCGAATGTCATGAATGTGCGTACGTTGCCCAGATGCACATCGTTGTACACTGTAGGGCCACACACATACAGACCAACATGTCCCTCAACGATCGGAATAAATTTTTCCTTCTCTCTCTTAAGACTATTATATATGACCAGATTTTGTTCCATGCCGCAAAGAAAAGAAGAGGTCAAGGTGATTTGAGGAAAAAGAAAACTCTTTTCAATAAAATTATCAAACCAAACTCTCATTTATATAAACACGCGACTCAATAATACTAACCCCAAATTCGTAGTGCCTCACCCCAAATTCCTAGCCCCAATTATGCTAAAAAAAAAGGCCTTCACAGTTACCCTGCAAAGACCTTCAATATTTTTCTGACGTCGAGCTTATCTTTCGTTCTCTCCGATGACACCCGAGCCAATATACTTTCCGCCTTTGTAGATTTCTACTCTGATGAGCAAACCATCGGAATTATAACGATACCATTTGCCGTCATAAAGTCGGCCTTCAATGAATTCTCCGTTTTGTGTCAATGATCCGTTGCGATCATACAATGTATTGAACCCGTTCGGTTTGAATCCCTGAGCTTTATTGGTTTTATCGGTAGTTGGTTTCGCAGCTGCAACGCCAATGTTCTCATCATAGGGATCCTTTACAGCAGGCTTTGGTACAATTTCTTTATAGCTTTTTGCAGATCCTTGTTTGACGTTACCACCGTCGAATATCTTTTCTTCGGCAAGGCTGCCATCAGGATTGTACCTTTTCATGACACCCGCTTCAAATCCATTTGCGATATGAACTTCTAGTGCTAGTTTTCCATTTTCATGGAAGTACTTCTGAAGACCATTTCGTTTGCCATTATCTGCAAAAAGGAAGTGCTGCTGTGGATTTCCATTTGCGTAATAGCGTTTGAATTCTCCAATGTTTTTACTGTTCACCCAGTTGCTGTGCTCTTCGAGTTTGCCATTTTCATAATAAAGTTTGTATTCACCCATTGGCTTTCCGCTATCGAAAAAAACTTCCGAACGAAGTTTTGTATTCGGCCAATATCTTTTCCATAGACCGTCTTTGCGACTGTCAATGTAATTTCCTTCTTCTACTTTGCTTTCGGGTTTATACTCACGGTCATCGATCATACCACCTTTGATAATCCAGTAACCTTGCCTCAAACCTTTGGCATCTGTCTGATTGATATCGCCTTCAAAGGCGAAAGAACTTAGTGAGATCAATGTGATGATCACTATCAAAGTTTTTCGGAGTATGAAGGAAAATTGTTGGCTCATCGAAACTTAGGCTTTAATTTATTTCATCCAAATAGGACGAATACTGTGGCCTATACGTGAGCGACTCTTATGATGTTACGGGTTCTTCAGCTTTTTTTTTATCACGCAATTCTTTCAGCATGGTCGTCACAAGTCTTTCAGTGGAATACGCCGCCTGCCAGCTCCAGTCATGTCGCGCATGAAAGTCATCAATACTATCAGGCCATGAGTCTGCAAGTTGCTGTCGGAAATCCGGATGATAAGTACATTTAAAAGAAGGCATTTCCTTTTGGATCAGTGATGC
>JAYTMF010000283.1:0-1559 GCA_043728755.1 Flavobacteriales bacterium | reverse complement strand
GTGTGTGGTGTATTTTTTGGCTATCACTGCGGTTTCAATGAAAATCGCAGGTTTGAAAGAACGCAAACTTTTATTGTACACCATGGCAACTTTCCCTGTGATCCACTTTTCTTTCGGACTTGGTTATATTTTTGGTTGGATGAAATTTACCATCTTGCGACGACATCATCATGCTGATTTTGGCGCGATAAAAACAAATCGATGAAGTCAAAACTTGCGACCGTTATTGCATTCCTGTTTTATTTTACATGTTTAGCACAATCAAATTTGACCACCTTCCCGGTCAATGCATCATGGCAATTCAGACAAGCCGATGCCGCGGAATGGCTACCGGCAAAGGTGCCTGGTTGTGTTCACACTGACTTGATATACAACAAGGTGATCGAACATCCATTTTTTGGTGAAAATGAAAAGGCATGTCAATGGGTTGGCGAAAAGGATTGGATATATGAGACCATTCCTTTTGCTGTTGAAGACAGCATTCTTAATCGATCAGTTGTAAGACTGAAATTCAATGGTCTCGATACTTACACTGAGGTTTACCTCAATGATAAATTAGTGTTGAAGTCAGACAACGCGCATCGTTCATGGGAAGTTGATGTCACAAAACTCCTCAAATATTCGGGCAATGTTTTGCGCATTAATTTTTTCTCACCTATTCCAATTGCTGAAAAGCGACTGGTGGATTTGTCGTACCCATTGCCCGGAGACGGAGTGCGTGCAATGGTTCGCAAACCTCAGTTTCACTTTGGATGGGACTTCGGTCCAAAATTGCTTTTGTGTGGTATAACAAAGCCGGTGGAAATCATTGCATATGACCTCGCACGATTCACAGATATTCATATAGAACAACTGAAGATTACGGATGCACTTGCTGAATTGAAGACAACATTTACCATTCACTCGGATAAGGACCAAGATGCAAACATCATTTTTGAAATGACTAAGAGTGGTGACAACTGGATGTCGGATGTACAACTGAAAAAGGGAATGAACATCGTTGAGTTGCCTTTTGAAATTCCATTTCCTTATCGTTGGTGGTGCAATGATGAAGGAGCACAAAATCTATATGAGTTCAGTGTATTGCTGAGGGTGGATGAAAAAATCATTGACAGCAGTATCAAACGAACCGGACTGCGAAACATCAAATTGATGACTCAAAAAGATTCTATAGGTGAATCATTCTTTTTTGAATTGAACGAAAAACCGATTTTTATTAAAGGCGCGAACTATATACCCATCAAATATTTTCCCGGCGAGGTAACAACTTCCGACTATCGAAAATTGTTGAAGAGCTGCAAGGATGCGCATATCAACATGCTTCGTGTATGGGGCGGAGGTGTTTATGAAGATGAGAAATTTTATGAGATCTGTGATGAAATGGGAATCATGGTATGGCAAGACTTTATGTTTGCATGCAGCATGTATCCTGCAGATTCCATTTTTGTAAGTGGATTAATTGAAGAGGCCAATGAGCAAACCAAGAGATTGCGCAATCATCCATGTATTGCACTTTGGTGTGGCAACAACGAAGTGATGGAAGGATGGGAGAATTGGGG
>JAYTMF010000282.1:0-10213 GCA_043728755.1 Flavobacteriales bacterium | reverse complement strand
TGCATTTCGAATGGCGACAGAGCCACGCGTACCAAGTTCACCACGAGTCAAATCGACTATCCCGACTTTTTTTCCAAGACTAATTTCTTTCGCAATAGTTCCCGAACAGCCTAATTCTACATCATCGGGATGTGCGCCAAAGGCAAGTAAATTTAGTTTGATCATGCTTCGTTGATTTTGAATGGCTTCAAAAGTAGCCTCAGAAGACCTTGGCGCAA
Source organism: Flavobacteriales bacterium (assembly GCA_043728755.1). GTDB lineage: Bacteria > Bacteroidota > Bacteroidia > Flavobacteriales_D > Sanyastnellaceae > JAIBBG01. The sequence goes on along the minus strand of JAYTMF010000282.1, from coordinate 9,995 downwards.
CCGCCAGTGGGCAGCTTTGAATTCGGTGGTCGGCCAATTTTTATAATTAGTCCTTATGAATTAACTGTAAGTCGAAGGTTGTGGAACCTATAGTTTTCATTAACGTTTCATTGACAAGTTTTGAACCCTATAAGCTCATGACCAAATACCTCAAGCGTTACATTTGCCGCTGTTTGAAAAACCTGCATTGGAAATATATCATCGCATTATTTGCCCTAGTGCCAATGATGCTTGCGCCGCAATTCTTTTCGGCACAAGTGGATTCTGCCATCGAGCTTTTGGCGGACTCTACCTCCTGGATGATGCATCAGCCGAATACAGGTGGAGATTCTGAAGAAGAAGAAACAGACAGAGCACTTTTTAATGAGGAGCCTGCCGGATTGTTTCTAGAGACCATCAGCGATTCACTCGCTCATATTCCCGCTTTCGATCTGTATTGCAGTTGGGATACTAAAAATCTATTCGCCGAGAAAAACGCTCTTGATAATGTTGGCGGTGGTGTTCGCTTTCAACTTTGTTACAGCGAATGCGACTTTGTTTATCCGGCATCTGGTGATATTACTTCTCCATTCGGTCCGCGTTGGGGAAGGATGCATAATGGCATGGACATCGACCTCGAATCCGGAGATATGGTGAATGCAGCATTCGAAGGAATGGTGCGCATTTCACAATACAATGCCACATATGGCAATGTGGTGGTCATTCGCCATAACAACGGTTTGGAAACTTTGTATGCGCATTTATCGCAACGAAAAGTAAAACCAGGTGATCATGTTGAAGCGGGTTCGTTGATCGGTCTTGGTGGCAACACAGGAAGATCATATGGTTCACATCTTCATTTTGAAGTGCGATATATGGGCGAGCCTATTGATCCAAATTTGCTTGTTGATCCATCTAGAAAATCGTTGCGCGACTGGGAATTTGTTTTGGATAAGAAACACTTCGAATGCGCTTCTATCGATCCTAAAGCGCTTGAAGCAAGAAGGGGAACGAAGAGCACCGTATCTAAATATCACGTGGTGAGAAAAGGCGATACGTTGTCAGCGATCGCAAGAAAGTACAGTGTCTCAGTGGATGTATTGTGCAAGTTGAACAAGGTGAAAAAGAGCACCACGTTGCGCTTGGGTCAAAAAATTAGATTCAAATAATATTGGTAGAATAGAACATTGTCCGTTTATTGGATGCAACCGCAGATGAACTATCTGCGGTTTTTTTTGTTGTGATCGTGTGCGCAAACTATGGATGAATTTTTCATCAATGGCTCACAGGAATACGATGAGAAAAACTGTTGCAATTATCGGAGGAGGATTCGCTGGACTTTCGTCAGCTTGTAGTCTGGCAGCGCGCGGATTTGATGTTACCCTTTTGGAAAAAAATACAAGCACAGGCGGCAGGGGTAGGTCTTTCTCTCAGAATGGTTATTCATTTGATATGGGCCCTTCCTGGTATTGGATGCCGGGAGTATTCGAAGAATTTTTCGCTTCGTTCGATAAAAATGTTGCCGATTACTATGAGTTGAAGAGACTTGATCCATCCTACCGTGTCTTTTTTAATAGTCAGGAATCACTGGATGTTCCGGCAGATTATCAGGCATTCAAAAGAATGATAGAAGTCCTTGAGCCAGGTTCAGGCCCAAGGCTGGATAAATTCATCAAGGAGGCGAAAGCGAAGTATGAAGCAAGTATGAATGAGTTTGTATGGAAGCCTTCACACAGTATTTCTGAGTACGTGAGTCCTCAATTGTTGCGAGCGTCGTTCAGAATGCAATTATTCTCATCATTTAGCAATCATGCAAGAAGGTATTTCTCGCATCCTAAGATTCTGAAGTTGCTGGAATTTCCCATTTTGTTTCTTGGAGCCAAGCCGGAGAAGACGCCTGCGATGTACAGCATGATGAATTATGCCGACATTATCCTTGGGACGTGGTATCCCATTGGTGGCATGGTTCGCATTGGAGAGGCGATGACCAAACTCGCAAATGAATTGGGCGTGAAGATCATCACTTCATCGGATGTCAAGAAAATTCAGGTGTCAGGCAACAAGGCGCACACCTTGTTTTACAATAACACGTCACTGACTGCTGATGCTGTTGTGGCTGCTGCCGACTATCATCACGTAGAAAGGAATTTGCTGGAACCCGAATTCCGGAGTTATAAGGAATCGTATTGGGAGAGCAGAGCAATGTCACCGTCGACTCTTATTTTCTATGTCGGCATTGATAAAAAAGTAGAAGGACTGGAGCATCATAATTTATTCTTTGATCAAGATTTTGAGGCGCATGCCAGAGCTATATATGATGATAAGGCATGGCCTTCAAATCCTCTTTTCTATGTCTGTTGTCCATCGAGAACAGATCATTCAGTAGCACCGGCCGGTAAGGAAAACGTTTTCATTCTTATTCCTGTCGCCACGGGATTGACGAGCTCAGAGGAGGATCGCAGAAAATACTTCGATCAATGTTTGGACAGGATCAAAGTGCAAACGGGTGAAGACCTTTCTGGTCACATTGAGTATTACCGATCATACGCGCACGAAGAATTTATTCAAGATTATCATTCATTCAAAGGCAATGCTTATGGTCTTGCCAATACTCTTAGGCAGACGGCGGTATTCAAACCAAAAATGAAAAGCCGGAGAGTGAAGAATTTATTTTATGCAGGGCAATTAACGGTGCCAGGACCGGGAGTGCCTCCCAGCATCATCAGTGGCCGGATCGCAGCCGTAGAAGTTGAAAATTATTTAACCCGATAATACTTTTGAAAGATGTCCATTGACCAGAGAAAAATATTCGATGAAGTTTCATATAGCTGTAGTAAATCCGCCACAACGGCGTATTCTACAAGTTTCAGTATGGGTATTCGACTGTTGAATGAAAGGTTTCGAAACCCTGTGTATGCTATCTACGGATTTGTTCGATTTGCGGATGAGATTGTGGACACTTTTCACGACCACCACAAAGTGGAACTCATGGAGCGCTTCAGAACAGATACTGTCAACGCACTCAACGATCGAATTTCCCTCAACCCGATATTGAACAGTTTTCAGCAGACATGCTATCAATTCGAAATTGGTTTCGATCTCGTGGATACATTCCTGCAAAGTATGGAGATGGATCTTCACCACAAGAACTATGACCGGGGCGGATTTGAAACATACATTTTGGGATCGGCGGAAGTGGTGGGGCTCATGTGTCTGAAAGTTTTTACAGAGAGAAATATGGATCTATACGCTACGCTTAAGCCTCACGCCATGAGTTTGGGTGCCGCTTTTCAGAAGATCAATTTTCTTCGCGACATGAAAGACGATTATGAAGTATTGGGTCGGGCATATTTCCCTAATCTGGATTTTCGAAATTTCTCGGAGCGGGATAAGGCGATCATTGAAGAGGAAATTGAGAGGGATTTTCATCATGCCTATAGAGGAATTGTGCAGTTGCCAAAGGATGCACGCCTTGGAGTTTTCGTAGCTTTTGTTTACTACAAAAGTCTATTTCTCAAGATCAAGTCGCTTCCAAGTAATCGTATCATGGAAGAGAGAATACGAATACCCAATCAAAGGAAATTTGCTCTGGTGTTGAGTTGTTATGTCCGAAATAATCTCAATTTATTATGAGATCCGTTGCGATATTTATAATATTTCTTTGGATCACCAATACAGGTCTGGCGCAGCTCGATAGGGTACGCACAGCTTTTTTTAGTGCATCAAGCAGCGCAGGGAAAGCAGCTTTTTTTCGCGTTGTGAATGAGAATGACTGTTCTTCTGCTATTCTGCTTGCTTACAAAGGTGCGGCCACAGCTATGCAGGCTGATGTCACGTCTTCGGTAAGTGAAAAGATGAACTATTTTAGTATGGGAAAGCAGATGATCGAAGCAGCGGTAAAAGCAAATATGTCCGATCCGGAAATTCGCTTTTTGCGTTTCGCCGTTCAGAGTGAAGTGCCTTTTTTTCTCGGATATTGTGGCGATCTTGATGCAGATGCGGCAGTGATCATTCAGTCGTTTGAGCAGGGGATATCTAATGTGAAGCACTGGTTCTGGCAGAACGCCATGGTCACCATGATCGTCAGCGGTGAACTCAGTAATCTACAAGAAGATAGTTTGAACAAATTCGTGAAGGTGAAATGATGGAGGTAATATTAGTAAATACAGATGACGAGGCCATTGGTGTAATGGATAAGATGCAGGCCCATATCACCGGTGCATTGCACAGGGCTTTTTCTGTGTTTGTATTTAACAACTCTGGTGAAGTGCTTTTGCATCAGCGTGCCTTGAATAAATACCACAGCAGTGGTTTATGGACCAATACCTGTTGCTCACATCCTGCTCCTGATGAAAATACGCACGTTGCAGCCAACAGAAGGCTCATGGAAGAAATGGGGTTGAAATGTGATCTTACAGAACTTTTCAGCTTCACTTATCGCGCTGATGTTGGCAACGATCTGATAGAGCACGAATACGATCATGTTTTTTATGGAGAAAGTGACGTTGAACCAACACCTGATCCTGACGAAGTAATGAACTGGAAATGGATCGATCGTGATACTCTTCATGAAAGCCTCATTCAGCACTCCGAACTTTACACGGTTTGGTTTCAAATAGCCTGGCCCAAGGTCTGCGAGCAATTGCTTAATTACAGCGGAGGTGACCAATGATTTATGCAACGCTTACAATAGCAACATTCATGGCGATGGAAGGTGTTACATGGTGCACACATAAGTTTGTCATGCACGGATTGATGTGGTATTTTCATGAGGATCACCACAGTCCGCATCCCGGTTTCTTTGAGAAGAATGACGCCTTCTTTTTGATTTTTGCAATGCCAAGTTTCCTATTCATGTTATGCGGTGCAAACTCAGGTTTTGATTTCAGATTCTTCATCGGCCTTGGCATTATGATGTATGGCACAGCTTATTTTCTTGTGCATGATGTTCTCATACACCAACGCTTCGATTGGTTTAAAAGAACAGACAATGTGTACTTCAGGGCTTTGAGAAAGGCGCATAAAGTGCATCACAAGCAACTGCATCGAGAAGATGGCGAGTGCTTCGGGATGTTAATTGTACCTTTCAAGTATTTTAAGCAGGCGCTTGAATACACGAACAAAATCAAGCGCAAGAGTTAATCACTGAGCTGAACATGTATCATTCAACTTTATGGAATGCTGAATTTATATGTTCGCTAATATTATTGCTATGCAAAATTCCAAGTACTTATATCTTGTAGTAGAAATAGGGTGCTTTATCATCCCGTTTTTATTTAGTTTTCATCCTAGGCTTAGGTTCTTTAAAAACTGGAAAGCCTTGGCCAAATCATTGCTTGTCATGATGGCTTTTTTTATTCCATGGGATATTTACTTCACATCAAAAGGTATTTGGGGCTTCAATGACGAATACACAATCGGGTTGCGGCTATTTCACCTTCCATTGGAAGAATGGCTTTTCTTTATCTGTATTCCATATGCGTGCATTTTTACATATCACTGCATGAAATTCTTTTTTGCGAAAGAACCATTTCCAATTGCATTTCGATACCTCGCATTTCTGATGGCTTGCATATTTATCATACTTGCCATGGTGTACACTGATCGTTGGTACACATTCACGGCGCACCTACTATCGGGTTTATTTTTGATGATACATCTTTTCGTTTTACGTTCGAAATATCTGGGTTGGTATATGCTCACCTTCATCCTGATAACGCCACTGTTTCTTATTTCGAATGGAATTCTAACCGGTATTTCTTTTTGGGATTATCCACTTTTAAATGCCGATGCAGGAAGTATTTCCCACAGCGTTGTGTGGTATAACAATGATCACAATCTACAATTCAGATTGTTCAGCATGCCGTTAGATGATGTCGCATATGGAATGTTGATGTTGCTCTTGACGACCACACTCTACGAAAAATTTCTACCAACGGATTAGTCTGACTAGTTCTTTTTCGGCATTTTCAAAACAACGCTTAAAGCATGATGATCGCTAAGCTCTTCGCTCAGCGTATTGTATTGAATACATTTGAGTCCCTTGGTATGCATCACATAGTCGATACGGAATGAAGGAAACACCCCGATATAAGTATTTCCTATGCCATTTCCGGCTTCTTTGAATGAATCTACGAGCTCGTCAGTCAACATTTCGTAGGTATAGGAAACAGGCGTGTCATTGAAATCTCCACACAAAATGACTTCATAAGGGCAAGTGCGGATGTTCTCCACTACGCGTTGAACCTGTTCTTCTCTTTTCACGAATGCATCTTGTAATCTCCGTGCTATGCGTTTACCGCCACTTTCAATCTGTTCGTTGTTCTTGTTGCCATCTACCAGCGCATAATCTTCCGGGCGGAAGCGTATGGATTGAAGGTGGGCGTTGTACACCCTGATGGTATCACCTCCTTTGACGATGTCGGCGTAGATGCAAAAATTATTCACATCATTTGCAAATGGGACATATCCTTTTTTGATGATAGGGAATTTCGAAAACAACGCAACACCGAAATATTGCTTTCCTGACATGGAGTGGGTATATCGTTCGTGGTAAAATTTATTCGGTAGGAATTTCAATAATGTGTCGCGTGTTTCAAAGAAACCCTTCTTTTCTGTGTAGTAAAACTCCTGAAAGCAAATAACGTCAGCTTGTTCATTTTCGAGAAGATCAAAGATCTTGTTTCTCGTTAGCTTACCCGAACGCGCTTTGTACAAATCAAACAGGTGAACATTGTATGTGAGTACTTTGATCTGATCTTCTTTGTTGTCGTTTTTTTCATTGAAGGAAATCTGGAAAAAATCGGTGAAATTCGTTATGCCAATGAGTATCGCAATGATGGAAAAGCGAACGTTTCTTCTTTTTTTGAAGAACCAATAAAGAATAAAAAGAATATTGGCGAGAAGAATAAGCGGATAGGCAAGTCCAAATAATGCGAAGTAACCAAAAGTGGAAGGCTTAATATGTGTCGCTAAATACGAAAACAAAAGCGCAACAATAGCAACCCAATTAAAAATCATCACGAACCAATTGGATCGTGATTTTTTTTCGGATTTCAACACTTCTGTCATATCACAAATTTAGTATGAGTGCAAAGGATTCAAGTCTGGATGAATTGAGTGAACAATCCAACATAGAATGTTGACAAGATTTTTGGCGATGATGAATTTATACCGATCGGACAAGTGATATAGTCCAATCTTTGCTTCGCCAGATTGAATTAAACACGTGTATCCATCGGCATTTACCACTGTATGATTTCTCAAACATTGGCCTGTTTTATAAATCACATTGGTATTACTTCTGAGAATTTTGGAATAGAAAATCCTTTTCATCTTTGGATAGACTGTCATAACCTGATTTTCCGATACGGTCGAGAATTTCGTCTATTCGTTTTTGTCGCGATTTTTTATCAAGGTTGAATTGCTCGTCGCTTTTTGCCCTTGCATTTCTTGATGCGACTTTCATTTTTCTTTTTGAGAAAAGCGATTTGAATTTATCTATTACACGGTTGATCCATGCACCTGGTTCCTTTCCTTTTTTTATTTGAAGTGCATAGAAATATCCATAGAATGCACCGCCGATATGGCCGATATGACCACCACTGTTTACGCCATCGCGAACGCTCACCAGATCAAGCAATACCAATATAGCTGCGAGCCACATCAGTTCAAGTTTGATCGCGCCAAAAAGATAAAGGATTTGCTTCGGTCGCAGAGTAGCTGCCGCAACAGTCACAGCCATCACTGCGGCTGATGCTCCCAATACATAACTTTCATGATTGCGCTGAAAAACTTCGAGGAAATTGAAGGCCAACGCAAACAATGCGAAGCCGCTCAATCCTCCCATGATGTATAGCGCGGTCAGTTTTCTGCTTCCAAGAATCGAAACAAAGATTTGTCCCATCGTGTAAAGCGCGACCATGTTGAACAAGAAATGTCCGAATTGAATATGCGTGAACATGTGCGTGATAAGACTCCATGGTCTGGTGAGCATTGTAACCGGATCCGAACTGGCGGCGAGTGTGAGATCTTCAGGCAGCCGGTGAAACCAATTCGTTCCATTGGAACCGGAAGTGATGTCACCAACAGCGGTATGCACGATGTCTGATTTTGTAACATACTGCAATAGCAACACAATGTTGATGAACACAAAAATTCCGGCATTGATGATCATCAAGCGGAAAAGGGCGTCACCCGCCTTGAATTTGGTTTTTATGTTTGCGAGAAAATCCACGGGCTCAAGAATATAATTTGCCTTGGGATTGCCAGATCTTCAGTATAATGAATCCGAATATCATTCCCCCGAGGTGAGCATAATGCGCAATATTGTCATCCGCTCTGTTTTGTGTTGCAAGAAAAAGTTCTATCACACCATATCCGAGAACGAACCATTTCGCCTTGATCGGAAAAGGGAAGAACAACAGCATGAGTTCTGTATTTGGAAACATCATTCCGAAGGCGATCAACAATCCGAAGAGGCAACCTGAAGCACCTACGAGGCCTATGTTCATGGCAAGATTTAAACTTGAAGCGGATTCATTGGTATAATTTTTTCCATCGAGAAGCGCTGCATTGCCATTTTGCAATATATCGTTGAGCAAGTCAGTGGGGAGGGCCGCCATTAGTTTTTGAATTTCCAGATAGGTGATGAATTGATGCAAAGCGAATGCTCCAAGACCGGTCAACAAATAATAATTCAAAAACTTTTTTGGTCCCCAGTATTTTTCAAGTACAGCACCGAACATGAAGACGCCGAACATATTCATGAGCAAGTGTGGAATGTTTCCGTGCATGAACATGTGGGTGATGATCTGCCATATCTGGAAGTTCTGACTTTCGAAGAAATAACCCGTCAGCGGCATCCTTAATTCAGGAATGGCTTGAACGGCGAGAAATAGAATGACATTGATGATAATGATATTCTTGGTAACAAGCGGAAGACTCTGAAACATAGGTTATCTGAATTGTTGCTCCAGTTGTGAAATGGAAAGTTGTATGATCGTGGCTTTATTTTCACGACCATTATATGGCATAGCACATTGAAAAAGCTGCTGCACGAGGTTGTTCATTTCCGGAATAGTTAGCATTTGACCATGGCGAATAGAAGAAGCCGCGGCTAACGCCCAGGCCATTTTTTCGCGTGGTGAATATTGTAAATCTCCGCGCTCGTTTTTCCACTGTTCAATAAATTCTTCCAAAAGTTTTTGACCGTCCTTGACTGCGGCATCTGCTGGCATTCCAACAATTTCAAATGTGTCGTCTGAGGACCGGACAAGATCGAAACCCAAAGCTTTCAATTCATCCATTCCGGATTCAATGAGCACACAATCTGCAACACTCAAAGTCACGGTGTCCGGAAATAGCATTTGTTGCGAAGGTCCTTTGCCTGCATCCAATTGACGCATATACGTTTCAAAAAGAATACGCTGATGCGCTCTTTGCTGATCTATGAGCATCAAACCTTTTGGCGTAACCAGCGACAAATATTTTCTGTGAAGCTGAAATACCGGCGCTTCATCTGTCCACTCAAAGGGTGCAATCAGTTGATCATCGTTTGTGATTTTTTCCGCAAACGTTTCAATGTGTGACGTGTTTTCTCGCCTGCCTATCTCAAGCATTTCCTGCCAGCCAGAAGATTGCTTTTCACGCTGATCAAACCAACCTTTGAGCGAAGTGTCTCGCTCCCGTGGTGCCGGTGAATCTCCAAAGGGATTGAAGTTGTGATTGATCTGAACTACGGGCTGTGTAATGATTTGGCCGGTACGAGCGATCGGAATCACAATCGCAGTTTCCTGTTCGAAATCGAGGCTTGGTGAAATATTGAATTTTCCAAGTGCACGTCGTACGGCAGCATGAATGATCGCATACACCGCACGTTCATCTTGAAATTTGATCTCCGTTTTGGTAGGATGAATATTGATGTCGATTTGTGCAGGATCTATGGTGAGATAGATAAGATACAATGGAAAATGTCCGGTAGGAAGAAGTTGCTCAAATGCGCTCATCACCGCATG
>JAYTMF010000281.1:0-2981 GCA_043728755.1 Flavobacteriales bacterium | reverse complement strand
GAAGCCAACCTTGAGAACACATAACCCGAAGCGCAACATTTAAATAGCCGTCATTGGCTTTGAATTTTTCGGTGAGCGTCTGCAAATCCACTTTTTTATTTGCGAGCAGATAGTCTGTTACTCCACTTTCTTTCAATGCGAATGCCGATGGACCGGTCACTATTCCGTCGAGATGCCGAAAGAGTTTTGCTCGCAGACTTGATATTTCTTGTTTCGATAGCATATTTATTTTTTCACCAACTATTCGGAATGGCAGCTTGTATCGCAATACCCTGGTATATTTTTCATTTGAAAGTTACGAAATCCCGAAAATTCAGTAACCATCATAGATGTCAGTTATGAAGAACGCTCATGTTTGATGCAAGGTTTCAAATTGAATCTAATTTACCAACGGCCATGAAAGTACAAATGAACGTTGACTTCAAGGCGAATGAAATTGCATTTGGAGGTCAGAATGATTGAAATTTGCATGCGAATGCAACTAAAAATCGGACTTACTTTATCAGGCGGTGGTGTGCGCGGAATCGCACATCTGGGAGTGCTTAAGGCCCTGGAGGAAGCCGGTATAAAGCCATCAGTCATTTCAGGAACAAGTTCGGGAGCAACCGTGGGCGCATTGTATGCCGCGGGAAATTCTCCCGAAGCGATACTCGAAATTGTGAAGCGTGAGAAATTTTTCAGTTTCAGAAATCTTCTTATTGGGAAGGCGGGACTTTTCAATATGCGTCGTTTTGAAAAGTTATATCACAAGTACATGCCTGAGAATACTTTTGAATCGCTATCCATTCCGCTTTTCGTTGCGGCAACGGACATTGTGGATGGTCATTCTGTTTTTTTCTCCAGCGGAGCGCTTTCGCCGGCATTGCTGGCATCTTCCTGTGTTCCGATGATATTTCAACCCGTTCGAATCAATGGTTCTGTCTATCTCGATGGTGGCATTACCAATAATTTCCCTATAGAATGTCTTATCGGTAAATGTGATTTGCTGATTGGTGTTCATGTGAATTCTATCAGTAGCAGAGTGGATCAGCTGCACATGAAGGACATGGTGGATAGAAGTTTTCATCTTGTCATTAGTGGTAGGGTGAAAGAAAAGAGCCTTCTTTGCGACATTTTCATTGAGCCGAAGGAAATGAGCCGATTTGGATTGTTTGATTTCAAAAAAGCCGACGTCATCTTTGATGTGGGCTATGAAAAGGCCATTCAGGTGTTGAATGATTCTAATTTCTGAGTGTTATCAACCTAGCTATTTTAGTGCAACAAACTCTTTATGGAAGTAAATTCGCGGCAGGAGGGAAACCAAGTTTCCCAGTTGAAACTTGTAATTGAATGATGAAAACGCGTGAAAAATGAGTATTTCAAGACAATCCATTTTGGACGCATTGTCCAATGTCATTGAGCCGGATCTGAAGAAGGATATCGTTACACTAAATCTGGTGAAGATCATCGACGTTCGGGAAAACCTCATTGCATTGGAAGTGAAAGTGAGCAATCCCGCAATGCACAGCAAAATGCGCATGCGTGAGGCATGTGAGTTTGCCATACATCGCACACTAGGAAAAGATTGGCATGTGGACTGCGATATCATTGCCATTGCCGGTGATGAACGTCATGGTGAATTAAGAAAAGTTTTACCCGGTGTGAAATATGTCATAGCTGTGGCATCCGGAAAGGGTGGAGTAGGGAAGAGTACAGTCAGCGCGAATCTTGCCGTTGGTCTTGCAAAGCGAGGTTACAAGGTGGGTATTCTCGACGCGGATATTTATGGTCCATCGATTCCAACGATGTTCGACCTTGTTCACGATAAACCAAAAGTGGTGGACTTTGAAGGTAAGAGTTTACTCGAGCCGATTGAACAATACGGAGTAAAAGTGTTGTCCATTGGTTTTTTTGCTGAGGTAAATCAGGCGGTCGTGTGGCGCGGACCAATGGCCACGAAAGCATTAAATCAGTTGGTGAACGATGCCAATTGGGGCAAGCTCGATTATCTTATACTCGACCTGCCTCCGGGAACGGGCGATGTTCATTTGTCGATTGTGCAATCCATTCCATTGAATGGTGCTGTGATTGTAAGCACGCCACAAGCTGTTGCTCTGGCTGATGCGCGCAAAGGCGTTGCGATGTTTCAATTGCCTGCCATCAATGTTCCCATTATCGGATTGATAGAAAACATGGCGTGGTTCACGCCCGAAGAATTGCCGGACAATAAGTATTTCCTGTTTGGGAAAGAAGGGGCAATGAACCTAGCGGAAGAAATGAATATTCCGTTCATTGGCCATGTTCCTCTTGTGCAGAGCATTCGTGAAGCAGGAGACGCAGGTCGTCCTGCCGCAATGCAGGAAGGAACTAAGGTGGCTGATGTTTGGAACGAAATCATCAATAACTTTGAGCAGCAAATAAGGATGTTGCCTTTTCGCAAGAAGGTGCAACAAAAAGTTGTAACAACATCATGAGTAACAAGGAAATATTCGACAAAGTCAACATCTCACTTGACAGCATTCGTCCCTATCTCGAAGCCGACGGAGGGAATATTTCTTTGATTGAAGTCACTTCCGATTACACTGCACGCGTTGAATTACATGGTGCATGTTCCAACTGCTCCATGAGCATCATGACCATGAAAGCGGGCGTTGAAGGAGCCATTCGCTCTGCCGTTCCTGAGATCAAAGCTGTTGAAGCGGTGAACATTGAACAAGCGGTATAACCGCATCCTACTTGTTTAAAGTTAAGATAGTTTATTGTTCGCGCGTGATTTTTTGTGTTCGCTGATCAAAGAGTTTATACCAATGTGATTTATAAAATGGGCCCATGTTTGAGAAATCACTTTGGTATAATATGCCATTGCGCAGATACAAAAGAGTCAAGAAATGTTTTTTTTGATTTACTCATTTTTGTGTTGTCCTTCGTTTTATGGATTGCAGAAATCGCAAAACCTTGCTTCACTGTATTTGTGATTGTTTGGATGTTCAACTTCTTTTTTA
>JAYTMF010000280.1:0-4182 GCA_043728755.1 Flavobacteriales bacterium | reverse complement strand
GGCTGGAAATATCGCGGTACAGATTATCATATCAATATCATCGATACTCCTGGGCACGTTGACTTTACTGTAGAAGTGAATCGTTCACTTCGCGTATTGGACGGACTGGTTTTCTTGTTTTCTGCTGTTGATGGTGTTGAGCCACAATCGGAGACCAACTGGCGCCTTGCGAACAACTACAATGTTGCACGTATTGGCTTCGTAAATAAAATGGACCGCTCAGGTGCAGATTTCCTGATGGTTTGTAAGCAGGTAAGAGAAATGTTGGGAAGCAATGCTGTTCCACTTCAATTGCCAATCGGTGCTGAAGATGATTTTAAAGGTGTAGTGGACTTGATCAACTGGAGAGGAATGATCTGGAATGAGTCAGACAAAGGAATGACTTACGAGGAAGTGCCAATCCCTGATGATATGATCGAAGAGGCTAAAGAATACCGTGAGAAATTGCTTGAAGCAGTTTCTGAGTATGATGATGCCATCATGATGAAATTCTTTGACGCGCCTGAAACGATCACGGAAAGAGAAGTATTGGACGCTTTGCGCAAAGCTGTATTGGACATGAAGATTGTTCCAATGGTTTGCGGTTCTTCCTTCAAGAACAAAGGTGTTCAAACCATGCTAGACCTGGTGATGGAACTCATGCCAAGTCCAATGGACAGAGAAAGCGTTATTGGTACCAATCCGGATACAGGCGAAGAAGTAAAACGCAGACCAGATTACAAAGAGCCGTTCGCTGCTCTTGCATTCAAAATCGCAACTGACCCTTTTGTGGGAAGACTTGCCTTCATGCGTGCTTATTCAGGTGTACTCGAAGCTGGTTCCTATGTATTGAATACACGCAGTGGAAACAAAGAGCGTATCTCTCGTATTTTCCAGATGCACGCAAATAAGCAGAATCCTATCGAGCGGCTGGGCGCTGGTGATATCGGTGCTGCTGTAGGTTTCAAGGATATTAAAACAGGCGATACGCTTTGTGATGAAAAACATCCTATTGTCCTCGAGGCAATGAATTTCCCTGAACCGGTTATTGGTCTGGCTGTTGAACCTAAAACACAAGCCGACTCTGATAGAATGGGTATGTCTTTGGCGAAGCTCGCTGAAGAAGATCCAACCTTCCGTGTACACACTGATCAGGAAACTGGACAAACAGTGATCAGCGGAATGGGTGAGCTTCACCTCGAGATCATCATTGATCGTCTGAAGCGTGAGTTTAAAGTAGAATGTAATCAAGGTGCTCCACAAGTGGCCTATAAAGAGGCGATTATCGGCTCTACGAATCATCGTGAAGTGTTTAAGAAGCAGTCTGGTGGTCGTGGTAAGTTCGCTGATATCAATATTGAAGTGATGCCGAATATCGACCCCGAGAAACCAGGTCTTGTTTTCGTGAACAATATCAAAGGAGGGAATATTCCAAGGGAATTTATCCCTGCAATTGAAAAGGGCTTTAGGGATGCCATGATTAATGGTGTTCTTGCCGGATATCCTATGGATGCATTGAAAGTTGAACTCAATGATGGTTCATTCCACGCAGTTGACTCAGATGCCCTTTCATTTGAACTTTGCGCTAAAATGGCTTATCGTGATGCTGTACCGAAGTGCAAGCCTGTGATCATGGAGCCAATCATGAAGCTGGAGGTCGTTACACCTTCTGAAAACATGGGTGATGTCATCGGTGACTTGAACAAGCGTCGCGGTATGATTGAAGGAACTGGCGAGCGTAACAACGCTACAGTCATCAACGCAAAAGTTCCGCTTTCTGAAATGTTTGGTTATGTGACTGATCTCCGTACCATCACCTCAGGTCGTGCAACGTCGAGCATGGAATTCAGTAATTACAGTCAAGCTCCGGCACACGTACAGGAAGCTGTGATCGCTAAAATAAAAGGAAAAGCAAACGCATAAATGTTGAACCGCTTATGAATGCGGTGACCCAAAATAAACATGGCACAGAAAATCAGAATCAAACTCAAGTCTTACGACCACAACCTTGTAGATAAATCTGCAGAGAAAATCGTGAAGACGGTAAAAGCAACCGGTGCGGTGGTGAATGGACCTATTCCATTGCCTACACACAAGCGGATTTACACTGTTCTTCGCTCACCACACGTGAACAAGAAGGCAAGAGAGCAGTTTGAATTGAGTTCGTACAAACGATTACTCGATATCTACAGCTCTTCAAGCAAGACAGTAGATGCTCTGATGAAGCTGGAATTGCCTAGCGGAGTTGAAGTTGAAATCAAAGTGTAGAAGAAGACGCCATTTATGGCGGCTCACACAGAGGCAAGACGCTGGCAACAGCATCTCAATATAAAAAGACACACCCAGTGTGTCAAAACAACAAAAACAAAACAAACACATGCCAGGAATTATTGGTAAAAAGGTCGGAATGACTAGCATCTACGGTGCCGCTGGGAAACTTTTTCCATGCACAGTGATAGAGGCTGGTCCATGTGTGATCACACAGATCAGGACCAAAGAAAAAGACGGCTATGAGGCTGTGCAGATTGGATTTCAGGATAAGAAGGACAAGCACACCACCAAAGCTATGCAGGGCCACTTTAAAAAGGCTGGTACAACACCTAAGCGCCACATCGCAGAATTTCATGATTTTGAAGGTGAGTTCGCATTGGGCCAGGTTTTAACTGCTGATTCAGTTTTCATTGAAGGTGAAAACGTTGACGTGATTGGAACTTCTAAAGGAAAAGGATTTCAAGGTGTGGTAAAACGTTACGGTTTCGCCGGTGTCGGTGAAGCTACTCACGGACAGCACAACCGTCTTCGTGCTCCCGGTTCTATGGGTGCATCTTCGGATCCATCTCGCGTATTCCCGGGTAAGCGTCTTCCTGGACAGACAGGTGGTACCCGCAATACCATTGCTAACCTTAAGATTGTAAAGATTCTTCCAGAAGAGAACCTTATCCTAGTGAAAGGTGCGATTCCGGGGTTCAATGGTTCAACCGTTTATATCGTAAAGTAACATGAAACTCGAAGTACTTAATAACTCCGGCCAGAAGACAGGCAAGACCGTTACACTCGATGAGTCGGTATTCGCGATCGAACCAAACGATCACGCAATCTATCTGGACGTGAAAAGATATCTGGCCGCTCAGCGCACAGGTACTCATAAAACAAAGGACCGTGGCGAAGTTGCCGGTTCTACAAGAAAATTACATAAGCAAAAAGGAACCGGTGGTTCAAGAAAAGGTTCTATCAAGAATCCTTTGTACCGCCAAGGTGGTGCAACCTTCGGACCACGCCCAAGAGCTTATGATATCAAGGTAAATAGGACTACAACTCGTCTGGCGCGTAAATCTGCCCTATCTTATAAGGCAAAAGAGAACGGTATTGTGTTGGTTGATTCTCTTGGTATGGATAAGCCGAAGACAAAGGAATTTGTCAACGTGTTGAAGAATCTGAAGTTGGAAGGTAAAAGAACATTGATTCTGCTTCCTGAAAGAAATGACAACTTGTTTCTTTCTTCCAGAAATATCGCCAAAATGAATGTTCAAATCGCTAGCTTGGTGAATACCTATGACATCATGAACAGTGTCAATGTTGTTTTTGTTGGAAACGCACATGAACTGGTTACAGAACTTTTGAATAAATAAGAAGCCATGAAAGAGATCCTCATACGCCCACTGGTGACCGAGAAAATGACTGCTATCACTGAGAAGCAAGGTAAGTTCGGCTTCATCGTGAATAAAGATGCCAATAAGATCGAAATCAAAAATGCGATCGAAGCGGCTTATAAAGTTGATGTGGTAACGGTAAACACCATCCGTTACGATGGAAAGCGAAAATTCAGAAACACTGCTAAAGGTGTTATCGAAGGACGCTCTGCCGGATACAAGAAGGCCATCGTTAAGCTCAAAGCTGGTGATACTATTGATTTTTACGCCAACGTTTAATATACTGACGGAAAATGGGTATTAAAAAATTAAATCCGGTAACGGCAGGTACAAGGCACAAAGTAGCTCTCACATTTGATGAGATCACTACAAGCAAGCCTTACAAACCTTTACTCGTACCGAAGAAAAAGACAGGTGGTCGCAATAACCAGGGTAAGCGCACAATGCGTCATATTGGTGGCGGACACAAACAGAAATATCGTTTGGTTGATTTCAAACGTGACAAGCATGATGTTACCGCAAAGGTGCTGACTGTGGAGTACGATCCAAATCG
>JAYTMF010000279.1:0-4506 GCA_043728755.1 Flavobacteriales bacterium | reverse complement strand
ATACAGTGGTAAATGCTGATGGATACAAGTGTTTAGTTCAATCTGCGAAGCAAAAATTGGACTATTACACTTGTCCAATCGGTATAAAATTTACACACGTGAGATTTACAACATCTCGTGCGCTCTATTATATTTTTTTAAACGATAGATCAAAACACCTTTTCGCGAACTGACTTCTGAACGATCTCTTCGAAGGAGTCATTGTTGATCTTGCTTTCAATCCAACTTGGAAAATCAAAATAGCGTAGTACTACCTCATCTTCAGGTCCTTTCAGGAGATGTTGAAATTGCTCTTTGAATTGGATGAATATGTTTCTTCGTTCAGTGACGCTCTGAGTCCGGATGAGTTTTTTGAATTGTTCAATGATCAATTTTTCAATCGGAAAATCGCGCGTTCTCTTTTGCAAATAGCGCACTGTCGATTTGATGGTGTATTCCAGCAAATCGTGATTTCCAAGTTCATAGTGAAGGACCAGGTTGAATAGTCGAGCATAACTGTATAGATCCTGTCGAAGGTCGTTCTCATTATCGTTGAGGACTTTGTTCAACCACGACAACGCCTTGCTATGCTGACCTGCTCCAAAGTAGATATACGCGAATTGATAGAAAAATGCAAGTTCATGTTCTTTGTGCAATTTGCCTTCGTAATTCGGCAAACTTTTGATGATTTCTTCGACATCATGCAGACCTTGAGTAAAATGACCTGTGAAATGGTATAGCTCTAATTCGGAAAGTCCTGTATTCTTAAATATCGTCGTTTCCAAATCGGGAAATGCGAAACTTTGATCGTCTTTAAGTGTTCGCATAAGAGTGATCATTTTCCTCGCCTCATCTATTTGTCCCAGATCGGTTAGGCAAGTAATAATATTGGTCAAGGTGCGGAGATACCTCTTCGATAAGTCGGCGCGTATAAACGAGGCATCATCGAGGATCTGTTTCACCTTGAAAAACTTCTCTAATGCCGTTTTTGGATCGCCGTTGGCCATACTGCAAAACCCCTGCGTGTAATAGCAAATTGTTGCTGCGCGTTTTGAAAGTGCAGTGTTCTTGCCTTTGATCAACGGATGATTTACAATCTCTTCGATGATCTTGATATTTTCATCGGTACGACTATACCCGCCACTTCTGAAAACATAATTGATTTTAGAATAGAGCACGTGATATTCAGCAAGATTTCGCAACCTTTCCAGCACGTCTTTTTCTTCTTCAATCAGCTTATCAAGATCTACAAACCGGCCATCTTCGAATGATTCCTCCAACAACGTTTTCTCCCAGTTGATCAGCTCGAACAGATAATAAAACTTTTCATATTTGAGGGCCAGTTTTTTTGCGCGTTCCAGGAATTTGGAACATTCATCAAAAAGCGATTTGTTATAGAGGATCTCAATATTCTTGATTTCCTGCTTCAACATGCTGCTTACATATGTTTCACCGTAATAGTTGCGTAGTGCTTTCAGTATGAGTTTGTACAAATGATTTTTCTCAGATGGAAGGTGCTTGATGAATTTTTCTCCCTTGAAAGTACGCTTCACTAAATCTTCATCGTATTCACCCATCTTATCCACCAAATCAAAAAGGCGGACATAATTTTTATCTCCACTCTGCAATGCGCTTTGCAATTTGAAGAAGCGTTTTTCACTCTTCGTTAAGGATTTGATCAGATCAAAAAGCTCATGACTAGGTTTCATGTTTCAAAGATGATAATTACGGTTAGGATTCCAACGCATTACTTTACCAATGGTTATCGATTTCCCCTACTGAAATTTATTAATAATAATTAAGTCTTTGATTGCAAGGAAATTATACCAATGTGATTTGTAAAACAGTCCAATGATTGAGAAATCATACACTTGTTCAATCGGTATAACATTGATCCTTTGTTGGATTCATTGTGAAGCCAAATCTCGCGGATGGAGGTGAGTGGATCTCACCATGATTCGATAAATCTTAAAGGATAGAAGAATGGAGGGTATCATAGAACCTCGCATTATTTTTAGCCAAATTTGAATAGTATGTGGAAGTTGCTCACTTTAGTATTCGCGCTTTTGTTGATGAATCTTATCGCTGTGGCGCAGCATCGACATTGTCAGTCTTCAAAACGCTTCACTGCAAAGGCTGGCGGATCTTTGCTGGATGATCCCGGCAATGCAAGAAGCGACACCATCGACGTGATCGGTTACGACATTTCTTTGGATATGACTGCAATGAATTCCTATCAGATCAAGGCGGCGTGTCGAGTAGACTTTGTGAGTCTGATGAACAATGTCAACACTATCAATCTCGATTTAAAATCTTTGATCGTCGACAGTGTAAAGTTCAATGATGAGCTACTTTCATATAGTCATGCTTTTGAACTACTGCATGTAACGCTCCCCTTGACAATGAGCAACGGAGAAGCTCAAAGTATTACTGTACACTATCACGGTGGACCTGCACAGGATGCCACTTGGGGCGGATTCTATTTCCAATCGAATTATGCTTTCAACCTTGGCGTAGCGTTCACTTCTGAGCCGCATAATTTTGGTCGCGCATGGTTTCCTTGTTTCGATAATTTCGTAGAGCGAAGTACTTATACATTTCATGTTCTGACCAATCAGTTCAGAAAGGCTTATTGCAACGGTTTGAGAACAGGGATTGATGTTGTCGGACAAGATTCGCTACTCACACATTGGCAACTTGAGCAACCGATTCCTTCCTATCTCGCATCTGTTTCAGTTTCGACTTACAGCGAAGCGATGAGTTCCTTTCAAAGTATTTCCGGTGAAGCAATCCCCATCTGGATGGTGGCTAAATCTGTTGACACTACCAACATGAAGCTGAGCATGGTGAATTTGCCGCTATGGATGGAAAACGCTGAAAGCAGATATGGATTGCACCGATGGCCGCGTGTAGGCTATTGCGCTGTACCATTCTCCGGAGGTGCAATGGAACACGCCACAAATATTTCCTATCCGGTATTTGCATGCGATGGCTCATTGAACTATGAAACGCTTTACGCACATGAAGTTGCTCACCATTGGTGGGGAGATCAAGTGACATGTAGAAACGCTTCTGAGATGTGGATCAATGAAGGATGGGCGAGCTATAGCGAAGCATTGTTTAAAGAGGCGATTTATGGACCGGATGCATACAGAAAATATGTAAGGGATAATCATAAAGACGTATTGTTATTTGCGCACATACGCGATGGAGGTAGATATCCTGTAAGTGGTGTTCCATCATCTATTACTTATGGCGATCATGTATATAATAAAGGTGCGGACGTTGTGCATACGCTACGAAGCTATATGGGTGATGAAGACTTTTTCAATGCATCAAAAGATTTTTTAGAAGTAAATCAATTCTCGGATGTCGGCAGTGAAGACCTCCGTGATTTTTTTCAAACTTATACATCAGAAAATATCCACAATTTTTTTGACAACTGGATTTTTGAGGGTGGTTTCCCGGAGTTCAGAGTGCGGAATTTTTTCCAGATCAATCCTACACAATGGCAAGTAAACATTGAGCAACATTCACATTATTCATCCAACGATTATCTGAATGTTCCCATGCAAGTAACAGCATTGGATGCTACTGGTGCTCGTGTGAACAGCAACGTTCATTTGTCCGGAGGATTAAATGAACTGCAACTGGAACTTCCCGCTGAGTTCATTCCTGTCACTTTTTTGCTGAACGAGAATGAAGCCATTTCACAAGCTGTACTCGCGGAGAATAAAACGATTCTCGGTACAGGTTTCAATAACTTCACTTTCGCAGAAATGCCTTTCAACATGTTGGACATGGGTTCGGCTGATTCTGTATTCGTGCGTGTCGAAAATCATTGGGCGGCGGCAGATGAAAACCAATCTCAGGTGGAATATTATATTTCTCCCGATCGCTGGTGGCGAGTTTATCATGACGGCGTGCCACACAATGTCAATTTCACAGCGTCCATCTTGTACTATGGAAATCAGTCTCAGATCAATTATTTCGATCCGCAATTTTTTCAATATGTGACGAATCAAGGTTTGAGTGAAGATAGTCTTGTGCTCGTGTATCGTGCCGATGGCGCGAGTCTGTGGCAAGAGTGGTCGGATTTTACGGTAGTTACGTTTCCCAGTCTAACAAACTGGACGGGTAAAATTGATATCCATCACGTATTGCCAGGTGATTACGCATGGGCGGTTAGAACCGGGTTGACAGACGTTGCTGAAAACGATTCTGATAACCTTCGGATTTTTCAATCGGGAGAACAACTGATGATCGATGTGGGGAATACAACAGGTGAGTTGATCGTGTATAGCTCGGCTGGTAAGAGCGTTGAGCGAAAGCGAATTCGTGGGACATCGGTATTTTCGACAGCGCAGTGGGCCAATGGTGTATATGTGATTCAATGGAGCGAATCAAATTCCAATGAATTTATTAGCAGAAGGATTTGTCTGAATCGTTGAGTATATGCAGAACTTGAGCAATGTTTCGAGGAAATTTTATGGCAGTTTTAATAGCTAAATTTTATGTCACAAATCA
>JAYTMF010000278.1:0-9320 GCA_043728755.1 Flavobacteriales bacterium | reverse complement strand
AAGTGTTTGAAGGGATTGCCATTTGGGTGATTTCGTTTTTACTATATATATAATTGAATAAGCATGAAAGGAGAACATACATACGACCCTGAAGACATTGAATCGTTGTTGATGCACAAACAATTCAATGAACTTTTCGAAGAGGAGAGAAATTTTATCTTGCAGCATGTAGAAGGTGAGGAGGAGTACGAAAGTCTTCGGAAAACTTTATATGAGCTACACAACGTCGCTTTTGAAAGCGAACTTATCGATCCCGATCCTTCCATCAAAGCAGCTATCATGAAGGAGTTTGCTTCAGAACGCAAAGGTGGATTTATGGTTTGGTTGAATTCGCTCTTCTCATTTCCTGAAGTGATATGGTATAAGCAACCAGCGTTCAAATTGGCGTTGGTGAGTGCATGCATTATCGGTATTTCATTCCTATTTGTTTACAATAGAAATTCTGAAACTTCCATTGCTGAAAATAAATCCGTTGAAGAGAATTCAATCACAACATTACTCGATGTGGCCGACAGCAACTCTCTCTTCGCAGAAAATCACGCTGCGGATCAATTCCCGCCTGCACCCAAACAGCTACCGGCACCCACAACACTTGATCCCAAAACAAACAACATTTCTATCATTCGAGAAAGCGAAACCAAAGACACAGAACAATTGCGTACTGAGCTACTTCAGGATGAAATGCCCACAGAAAAAAAATCCATCACAATCACTGAGGATGCAACTTCCGGATCGAAAATCAATTCATCCAAGGACAAAGCAAATGTAGAAGGCTCAGACGCTGCATTCATGAATACAACACCACCAGCGACGAATGAAAAGTTCGAGTCGGAATTGCTCAAGGAAGTTGCCATCAGTCAAGCCCATAAATCGCAAATGAATAAGATTCAATCTGTAGCGACCGCCACTCAATTGGCAACTGTCGAAGAAGCAGATAATGAATACACTTGGACACCCGCACCGGTTTCGAATTCAATAGCCGCCTCAGACATGAAAGATCTGATCAGTTTGTTATATACCGCACAATGATTTTTTCAAATACTCAATATCAATTGATTATATTTGCTTGATGTCATTGTGCTATCGATTACTGTTCATACTTTGCTTAAGCCTGTGTCCAATTCTCGAGACATCAGCGCAATCAATTACTGCGCAAAGATTTTCCGTCACATTTTTCATATCGCCTACTTGCAAAATCTGCCAGTATTACGCGTTGTATATGCAAGAATTGCCAATAAGATTTTCACTTGAAAAATTCACATTCAGAGCTCTGATGCCGGGTAAACATGTCACCAACGAAATAGCATTGAAGTATCAGAGTCGCTATAGCATTCCTTTTCCTGTAGCCGTTGACAGTTTGCAGGAACACAAGTCAATGAAAGCCACTGTCACACCTGAGGTATTTGTTACGGACAAAGACGGCGTTGTGATTTACCATGGACGAATTGATGATTCATATCTCGATGTAGGTAAGAGACGCTCACTGGTAAAAAACCATGAGCTCGATGAAGTGTTGAAAGCTTTGGATAAGGCTGAAGTTGTGAAGGTACGCCACGTGCCTGCTGTGGGTTGTATCATTGAAAAAAATTGATTTTATTCACGGTGCACACCTCTTATGGCGCCATCTGATCATTCAACCGAATGATGGTAATCCCATGCCAGATCGATAAAGAGATCATAATTCTGAACACCTTCTTCAACTCCCATTATTTTCAAATAGCGATCATTCACTGAAGATTGTAAGCCAGGAAAATATTCAGGAAAATCCAATGCAT
Organism: Flavobacteriales bacterium; assembly: GCA_043728755.1. Taxonomy (GTDB): domain Bacteria; phylum Bacteroidota; class Bacteroidia; order Flavobacteriales_D; family Sanyastnellaceae; genus JAIBBG01. The sequence continues at coordinate 7,545 of JAYTMF010000278.1, read as the reverse complement.
TTAATTTAATGGCCTTCAATTCTGCCAAAACATTCTCGTGCAACCGAGAATCTATTTCCAATCTGAGAGAATCATCCATCATATTAAGCTGATACCGAATACTGCGAAGCAATTCAAGATCAGCACAAAATTTATAATACATCGAATGAATTTCTGTTTCGACAATACAATTGTACAAAGCAAGATAACCCATGAAATCCGCTTCGGCTTCGCTGGCGATGCCGTATGCATGTGATAATTCATGTGCGCGAATAAAACACAAAGTAGATTGCAGAAAAGTGTCATCAGCATAGGCCTGACCTGTGAATGGAAAATAGATCCCGGCAATTCCTAGCTTTCTCAATTTACCGTTGAGACGCAGTGAATGAAATGCAGGTTGACCCCAGACTTTGATACCCCGAGCCTTCACTTGCGCTTCGACTGATCGATTAATTAATGCTAAGTCCGCCGATGAATTTTGAATGTCCTCAAAAACGGATGGATCAACTTTGTTGATGTTTTCTGCTATTTCAATTCCGAATTGATACAATTCCGATTCGCCCAATCGCTCTGTTCGCGACATTGGGGCGATAAGACTGCAACTGTAATTGAAACCCCACATCAACATAAAAAGAGAAAAGACGATCCCGGTCAAATTCAAAATGCGCATCAAAATGCTTCTCATTGTCCTATTGCAATTCCTAAAGTAAAAAAACAAGAGGAAAGGAATAGCCGGAATTAGCACATAAATGAGTGGAAAGGGTAGGAGGTTGAACGTGTGATCCCACAAAAAACGAAATACCTGGAAAATAAAGTTTCTGTATACGACATCAGCAATGCTGGGAAATGTGCTGAAAAACATGAACAAAAGGATCGACATGACACCGAAGAACAAACCTTTGTTACGAGTTATAAAACCTACAATAGAGTTCAAAATTAATTTTTGCAGTAGGGAACTTCAAGTGAGAACTTGGGAATCTTAATATGCAAAAGATCGCGAACGCCTTCCTGCTGCATGGTGTAGAAACCTGACATAGTTCCACGTAATGATCTCAGATCACATGCGCTGCTATAACTGTAGTTTGCTCCGGGTTGAATAACGGGTGTTTCACCAACTACTCCCGGTCCTTCCACTTCTCGTTTGAGCGCTATAGAATCGAAAACGTACCAATGACGCCTCAAAAGCTTTACCGGGAAGTCGTTTTGATTCTCCACAGTGATGTGATATGAGAATACAAAACTCTCCATTAGGGCACTGCTGAGGTTTTCCTCATACTTTACTGCCACTGTGATCTTTATTCCTGATGTAACTTCTGTTTGCATATCCGCTTCGGTTGCAAATATAATACGTCATTGTTAATAACCTTCAACACGGAGCGGCATAAAAAAGCCGCCCCTGAATTGGAGCGGCTTACACTATTTTCTTTCGGATTATTTGGCGAGAATGCCTGGTCCTTTAACTTTTAGCAATTCATCAGCTTCGCTCAAAGAGATTCTGCGACCATTGTAATATGCAGTCATAAAGGCGTCGTTTATTCCAAGACTACGCGCTTCAGCTCTCTTTTCAACTGCCGCCATCATCGAAGGATACCTTCCGGATGTATATCGAATTTTTTTGGATTCCGTCAATTCGCTGTTGAGATTCTTAATATTATGCATATTCTTTGCGGCAACAGGCTTGCTGTAAACACCCACCTGCACAGTGTAGAACAAACCTTGAACAGCTTCTACTTGAGTCGCTTTCACGGTGCTCACATCACCTTTGTAGTAATCTGTCACCAATGATTTTGAAGGTGTTTCATTTACCTTTCCATGGTTCACATTCTCTTCCTCCTTCGCGCTTCCCTGATTTACCGCATTGGAAGATTTGCTTGCACTGCCCACCGTTTTAGGCGCTTCACCTTTGTCTCCATAGATGTATTCCTTTTCAATCGCTGCTACGAAATCCGCACTGTCGGTTTTATCTATAGCTTCATACAATGGAATTCTCTTTCCATCTCTGTAAGCAACTACAAAAGCGTCTGAATAGCCGATATCTCTGATCTCCCGTTTGATCTGATCTGCGCCTTCTAACTTCAGGAAAAATCCTGCTGTGTACCGCTTAATACCATTCGCCAAGCTTTCTCCACATATCGGAGCGAACTCGTCATACAGATTTTGAGGGATGTCATTTCTGAATGCACCGATCTGCACCTTGTAATAGATACCGTTCGGCATTTCCATATCCATTGGGATTGGCCTATTCTCGGAATAGACGGCTCTGCTGGTGCGCTTGAAAAGATCAGCCACCAACACTTCCGGCATAGCAAAGTAATAATCCTCTGCATTACCCGAAGCGGTTCCTTTGGCTGTTGCATTCGCTATTGCTTCTGCTGGTGCATTGGTACTCGCTGCATTCGAAACAGATGCCGGCTTCTCGGAAGCTGCCACACTTGTCTTGGTAGTAGTATTCGATGTTACACTTGAAGATGGTTCGTTCGTTTTGGTTGCAGCGTTATGCGTTGCTGTAGTCTCATTCTTATTCACTAAAGTGCTTTCAGCTGTTGTTGATGCGCCTGATTTGCTCACTTCCTTCGGAGCTTCAGATGCATTGTTGGCATCATTTGTAACCTCATTAGGCTTCACAACAGCTGCTTTAATCTCCGGCTTCACAACTACCACTTCAGGTGAATTCGCTGTATCCAATTTTACAGGTTCAGACTTAACCTCAGCCGTATTTTTTGGCTCATTTACCGCCAGAGTCATATTGATATTACCGGCCTCATTGGCAACAACTGTTTTCTTGTCTGTAACGATCTCACCACTATTTGTGGTAGAGAAATTCAAGACCTGATTCTGAGTGTTTGCCTTTTGCGTATCCGGAGTCATTTCGACAACGACTGATTTTTCATCAACCGGTGCAGGTTTTACTTCAGCTACAACTTCTTGTTCTGAAGCAATGACTGCGTCCACAATCACTGGCTTCTCAGCTTCAGGAACGTACGCTTCAACAGCCCTTGCAGTTTCCTTCACTGGTTCTTCTTTTACAGTAGCCGGTGGAAGTCTATCGAATGGCACTTTACCAGCACGCAACATCACAAGATCCTGATCGCTATAGGTTGAGATCATATCAATATTCTCACAAATGGATTGTATCTGTCTGAGGTTATCTATTGCCAAAGCTTCTTTTGCGAAAGCCTGCCTGTAGTAATCTGCACGCTCAATATCGTCCTGAATCGCCGGAGCCTTTTCTCTGATTTCCTGTGCATTGCGCATATGCACATCTGCATCTCGCTTCAATCTTTTCAGTTCTTCACGAAACATGATCTTGCTTTCAATCTTCTCTGCATTCTCACCCGTCTCTTCGTTTGCTTTTGCTAATTCCTCATCATACTCCCTGCGCGTCATTTTGGCGATATTCGGAGCATTGTCTATTTCAATAATTGAACGCCGTTGATAAAGCTGTTCCGCTTTGTAATCCAACCTGCGAAGCTTGCTTATATTTTCGACATTTTCCATTTCTGCTTCTAGCAGGAATATTTCGTCATTGATGCTGCGAAGTTCTTCTCTGTTCTTTAATTGTAAGCTTGGACCCTGCTGATGTGCTATAATTTCCTCGAACGATCCGGATTCATAAGCAAAAATGGATTCGCCTTGCTCTCGTCTTTTGAACATTTTCTCAATTTTGACCGCGTCCAATGTCACCTTTTCAAATGCATCTTCTTTCTTCATGGATTCTTCTGCAGCTGCAATATCAGTGGCGTCGGTATCCTCAGTGAATTCTTCTCCTGATTCATTTTCCTTACTTGCTGTAGCTTTAGGATCAGCAGCTGAAGTGGTCAGTTGAAGATCATGCCTGTATAATTCAAGCTTTGTGAAAGCGATCTGCTCTTCAGACTTAACATCCTTCAACTGCATCGCAAGTGCATTTCGCTCTTCATTATCTACGGCGCGATCAAACTCTTCTTGCTTACCAGCACGCATTGCTGCGAGAGCTTCTACATAATTTTCTGTCACAGCTATCTGATTCTGCAGTTTCGTAGCGAAAATGGCATCGCTTTCTATGATGGCCTTATTCTCCGTTTCATAAGCCGATTTATATTGATTGACATCGTGTGTTTCGTTGGTCAACGTATTAATGGCGACTTCATATTTCTGATCATTTGTAGCCAATTCGGCAATCTTCACGGTATCCGTCAACTTTGATGCAACTTTGGCATTGGCAATTCTCGCAGCCTTCAATTGTTCAAGTGTGGCTGCCTTATAGTCAATCATCATTACTGTTCGATCAATCTCGGATCCTTTTGTGTTGGTGATTTGAGCAGTCCTCGCGTTATAATCAGGTGATATACTTGCATAAACTGCACGCACTTCATCTGGCGTTAATCCACCTGGAGTACTTCCGTTTGATACAATCGCATTCTTTAGCTCTGTCCTTAATTTACTCAATTCAGACAATTGCATATTGTCAGCATCGCTGAAAGTCCCGGCTTTTTTCTTCGCTTCAAGCGTTAACATGGCACTTTTTGCATCATCCATGCTTTGAATAAGTATCATTCTTCTGGCAGGCGCAAGTCCTGGTTGACTTCCGGCTTTAGCGAGAAGTGCATCTTTTTGAGATCGAATATTCGACGCGCTAACGCCTGGTGTTGAACTTCCTCCATTCGACACTGCCGTAGTGTTCGGCAGAGGAGTATCAGTAATGAAAGGCTGAACTTTATTGTTCTCAACAGATGGAGTAGTGGATGCGACTGATGACTTTGTATCAGGCTTCAACGCTGCACTGTTGTCGGGAACATTTGATTTCTCGACTGGAGTTTCTGTTTTATTGGTGACAACAGGGTTTGTCTGACTGGAGGTGTTGACAGGAATGCTTGATGCCTGCGTGTCTGTCTTAGCGATACCATTATTTGATGCCACAATAGCATCCGTCGCACCTTCGGTTATCAGAGCGCGCATTTGTGGATCGACAATTTCGAGCGCATTGACGCGATTCTTCATTTCATCCAGCTTCATAGTGAGCATAGTCTTATCAATGTCGCTCAGTTTAATTTTCTCTTTCTCTTCAAGACCATAAGATGAGTTAGTAGATACACTTGAAAAATAGGCTGCATTCGCTTGAGCCATTTTCACTTCATTGCCATCCTTGGCAACCTTGGCAGATTGCTGAACGATTAGCCTGCGCACTTCATCCAAACTGGATTTAACATCTGCCAATTCATTGCTCGCTAGTTGCTTGTCTTTATCTTTCTGAGCATTATTCAATTTCTCCTGAGCGGCTTTTGTTTGTCCGGCAAGATCCATTTCTGTCAATCGCATATCATTGAGCTTTTGCTCTGATCTTGACAATTCCGACTCACGCGCTTTTACTTTGGCATTGATCTCGTTCACAGGTGTACTACCTGTTCCATCGCGCAATGCCGTTTGTCTATTTCGTTCTTCGGTAAGAATTGAAACCACTTCTTCATATTTACCCGTTGTCTCAGCAACTTGCAATGCGCTGACTTGAGCATCCAGGTGTGCGGCTCGCTCTTTTTCCGAAGTTTTATACTGTTGAATAGACTCAGATGCATTCAGGGCAGCCTTCGCTTCGCGTTGCAATTGCTGAGCTTTATCGGCAAGTTCAACGGATTTTCTGAGTTGTTTGACATCCTCATCTGATGTAATTATACCCAGTTTCTGCCTAATATTCTCGGCCTCAACCAGTACTGATTCTGCCTCTTTCTGTTTCTTGACAGCATAGGCAAGGCTATTGTCATACTTCACTGAGCTTTCGACTACAAATTGATTCACTTTGGCCGACTCCTTCTTCATGTCATCTGTGACAGAAGCAATAGTAACTCCATTGGCGAAGCCGCCTGCAATAGGAGCATTGGCCATAGATTTATCGAATGTGGTCAGCTCTCCGCCATTTATCGACGGTTTAGTATTGGGTAATGATTTAGCAACATCAACTGAAGTATTCACGTCCAGATTTGACTTTTTGCGAAGCATTTCGGCTGCAAGTGAAGACAAATCTTCATCAAGTGGTTTCTCGAAGAAATTGTTTATGATCAATTTATCTTTTCCGTTTGCACTTATAAGGCGCATTTCCTGGCGTAATGCCACCGGTTGTTTGAAAGGAGGAATTGTTACATTCACTTCATGCACAACAGGACTGTTCTCAGTTGTGACTTTGAACAGATAGTCACCGGACTTAGGGACATATACGAGATAATTTCCATTGTTATTGCCAGAAACAGTTTCGCATACAACGCGCTTCGATCCTGCATCCAGAATTTTCATGTTGACCTTTTTCTGATCCGGATTGATTTCGCTCACAAAGTCACCTTTGAGGTAGACAATTTGAAGCGGAGTCGCTTCTACTAAAACGTTATAGACGTTGAGATGATTCAAATCGCTCGCACGGCCACTGGCAAAATATGCCTTTTGATTTAATGAGTCTGCGATGTAAAAAATATCATCGTCGGGAGTGTTAATGGCAAAATCAAGATTAATTGCTTGTCCGAAAGTCTGGGTGGAAGGATCAAATACAGATTTAAATATATCATATCCGCCCATACTGTTGTGTCCTTTTGAAGAAAAGTAAAGCGTTACTCCGTCGCTATGCAAGAAGCAATAATCTTCGTCATAGCGTGTGTTGATATCACCTTCAAGCTTTTGTGGGGATGTAAATTTTCCGTCAGGAAGAATCTGAGCTTTATAGATATCTTTTCCAGTTGATCCATCTCTTCCATATGAGCTGAAATAAATGATATTGCTGTTACCAGGGTAATGAATCACACCTGGATCTTTACTTTTAGAATCGAGTTTTGACTTAAGTTCGTCAGGAATGGTAAGGATCTTACCACCTATAGATTCGAGATTGAAATAACGGAAGAAGTTGACTTTATCGGCCTCAGTTTTACTGATTACAGTGATATCCTTGATGTTTGAAAGAAGATTGGATCCGTATATACACGTTTCTATTTCCCTCTGGGCATCGGTCTTAGCGGAAAGCTTAGGATCAGCGTTACGCATGAAATTTTCATAGGCCCTGATGGCTTCTTTGAACTGGTAGTTCAGGTGGTGTGCCTTTCCTAGGTAATACCAAGCCATTTTATCTTCGACACCCTTGGTTGTGGCTATCGTCAGATATTTTACTGCTTTCGATTTGTCCTGCTCACTATAAATGGCACAAGCACCAAATTTATAGTTGTAATCAGGATGATTGGGGTAAAGCGAAACCAGCTGCGAGTACAGCGGAAAGGCTTTCAGGTATTCACCTGATTGAAAATAAGCGTTGGCCTCTTTCAGGAGTTGTTCTTCATTGCCTTTTTGTGAGTAGGCAGTGTGAGTCACAAACACGGCCAATAGGGCGAGAACCAGTGTTGTTGTGCGTTTCATGCGCTTGTAGTCTTAGACGATTACGTTACGAAACAGTAGCTTCATGCCGTGTTTCTTTTTTTGTTATTTCATTTACCGATGAATCTGGATTAGGTTCACTAATCCAATTTTAAGGGTTATGCCTTCTAACGCAAGTCGTCTAATTAGGGTTACAATTTCGTTGAAAATCAATCAGAAAATCATATTCAATACTCAAATCAT
>JAYTMF010000277.1:0-2169 GCA_043728755.1 Flavobacteriales bacterium | reverse complement strand
ATTTGACAGTGCTGTGATGATGCCCATCACTTTTGCCATGCGCATCATACCTTCAGACAATGAAGAATCGAACATTCTTTTAAAGGCAAAACCGGGCATCTCGAACAAAGAATTGAAAAGTGCTGTAATCGCTAACTTTCGCGAGGTGCGCGGCATCAAACCATCCGGTGATAACGATTTTTCCATTATTGAATCGTCAATGATTAACGAAATCGTGGACAGTATCATCGGTGTCTTTAACATTGTGGGAATGGTGATTGGAATATTTGCCATCCTGGTTGGCGCATTCAGTATAGCGAATATCATGTTTGTGTCTGTGAGTGAACGAACAAACATCATTGGTATTCAGAAAGCACTTGGAGCAAAAAATTATTTCATCCTCATGCAATTTTTATTTGAATCTGTTGCGCTTTGCCTTATTGGAGGAGCCATTGGCCTGTTGGGTGTATGGGGAATAGTCAGTCTGCTCAGTACATTGGTTGAATTTCATTTTATTCTGCCGCTTTCAAGAATCATTGCTGGTCTAAGTATTTCCATTGTAGTAGGATTGCTTGCCGGAATTGTACCTGCCATGAAAGCAGCGGCACTCAACCCTGTGGAAGCGATGAGATCGAAATAATCGATTATGGAAGTAGTATGGAACTATCGCCATAGCTAAGAAATCTGAAATCATTCTTCAAGGCGTAATCGTAAATTTTCTTCCAATCTTCACCAACAAACGCAGATACCAGCAAAAGCAATGTGCTTTGTGGCATGTGGAAATTGGTGATTAGTCCGCGACAAACTTTGAATTTATATCCGGGAGTGATGATGATAGACGTCGAAGCTGCAAATTCTCGTAACCCTTTGTCGCTGCAATATTGAAGAATTGCATCGATGCTCGATATCAGATCAATATCATTGTTCAACTCATAACATTCCCATTGTCCGAGTGACGGCAGCTCTCCTTCGAAGTTCGTTCCTTCTTTCAATTTTACTCCCAACCAATAGAGACTTTCGAGAGTACGCATCGTGGTTGTACCGACCGCAATGATGCGGCGCTCCATGGCTGTTTTAAGAAACCCGATAAGTTCTATATCCACGGAAAACAATTCGCTGTGCATGTTATGTCCTTCGAGAGTTTCCGACGACACCGGTCGGAATGTTCCTGCGCCTACGTGCAAAGTGAGTAGTTTTCGTTCAACTCCGATTTTTCTCAGCTCATCAAACAAAGGCGCAGTGAAATGCAATGCCGCGGTTGGCGCCGCAACTGATCCTTCGGCCATGGCGAACACGGTCTGGTATCGAATAAGATCTTCGTCTTCAGCCTTTCTATTGAAGTATGGTGGCAATGGAATTTCACCTACAAGCTGCAAAATTTCTGAAAACGTCAGTCGATGATCTGACCAGCTAAACCTGATGTTGAAGAAATCCGCTTCGCGGGAAATCTTATCTGCCGTCAGCGTAATTTCATTTCCCTCAATGGGCAGCGTTATTCGCAGTTGCTCATCGGTCTTCCATTTTTTCGCGCCACCTACAAGACATTTCCAGCTGCTTGATTCTCTCTGGATCATAGCATCCTGATGACTGTGACCAATTGGTTCGAGGCAAAACAATTCGATGCTTGCGCCGGTTGTTCTCCTGAATATTATTCTGGCTGGAATAACTTTGGTGTCGTTCAATACGAGAGTATCTGTCGCTGACAACAAAGAGGGGATTTCATTGAAAGGAATATCATTCAATAACCCGTGATCATATATCAAAAGTTTGGACGAGTCACGCAGTGGCAATGGATGCTTAGCGATTCTTTCATCAGGCAGTGAATAGTTGAAATGCTCTATCCGTATATCTTTTGGGTGCGTGGTCATATTTCGAAATGCAATGGTATAAAAAAATCATGGCTGGTCGTTACCAGCCATAATTCTAAACCTTAACTAAAACTAACTATACTATTTGAAGCGGACCGAAAGGCTGCTTCATCTGTGTGTTACTTATTTGTATATGTGTAAGTGCGTCGACTTACCTCAAAATTTTCTTGTCTTGCAAAGGGGAGAACACTTTTATCAATTAAATGTTGCATCGACCTAATCTTTTACTTTGAATTTTACTGGAATCTTGCTTTTCTAACGTGATAATTCCGTTATAAAAACCTGATGATCGCCGCGAACTTCGAATTTCAAAGACATCGGA
>JAYTMF010000276.1:0-2160 GCA_043728755.1 Flavobacteriales bacterium | reverse complement strand
TTGTTCCGGGTGGATGCAATAACATAGTTACCCAATAACCAAATAACCTCTTTGTTAAATTAAAAATTCAATATTTGGATTCTCCCTCCGGAAGCAAGGTGAACGTTTTTCTGTGATGCTGACATGCGCCATGAGCACGAATGGCATGGCGGTGTGCGATGGTAGGATATCCTTTGTTTTTTTTCCATGCGTACTCAGGGAAAATGTCATCCAGCACATGCATGATGTCATCGCGATGTGTCTTCGCCAGCACGGATGCAGCAGCAATGGATTTATAGATGCCGTCACCTTTTATGATGCAGTGATGAAGAATGCCTTCATACTTGTTGAATCTGTTGCCGTCAATGAGCAATGCAGCCGGAGGAATGAGTAGTTGGTCAATAGCGCGATGCATTGCGAGAAATGAAGCGTTGAGAATGTTGATCTCGTCGATCTCATCTACAGTGACCACGCCAACGGCCCATGTTATGGCTTCTTTTTCAATGATTATGCGCAGCCTGTCTCGCTGATTTTCCGAAAGTGTTTTCGAATCATTCAATTCCGAATGACGAAATGATTTGGGAAGTATGACCGCCGCAGCAACCACTGGTCCGGACAGACAGCCTCTACCTGCTTCATCACATCCCGCTTCAATGCGGTTTGCGGTATGGAATGATTTAAGCCTTGCCATCAATACATGTGTCTGTTGATCACCTCCCAGAATTCTTTAGAAGCTTTACTCCACGAAAAATCAACGAGTCGTTCATGGCCTTTTGTGATGAGAGTATTTCTAAGTGCTGGTTCATTCCATATACGAGTGAGTGCAACGCAAATTTCCTCAATGGAAAATGGATCCACAAGAAGGGCCGCGTCACCAGCTATTTCAGGAATAGCCGATGCGGAGGAAGTGATCACCGGTACACCACATTTCCAGGCCTCCAGTATTGGTAAGCCGAAGCCCTCGAAATAACTGATATATACCGATGCCAAGGCACTCGCTACCACATCATTCAACTCGTGCTGTTCCAATCGACCTGTGAATATGACGTCGGATTTGTAATGCATTCCGTCAAACACCTTATCGAGTTCTTTGAATTTCCCGAATTTATGTCCTACTACAACTAGCTTGGCACAGCTGCCGGTCCGTTCCTTGAATTGGTCAAATGCAGGTAGTAATCGCTGAAGGTTTTTTCTGGGGTGAATGGAACTGACAAAGACATAATAGGGTTCTCCAGCGGCATATTTTTCCCTAGTCAATTTTTGCTCGGTGTCGGAAATAGCCCCATACTGTTGACCAACGCCATTATAAACAACGTCGATCTTATTGCTGTCTATTCCGTAACTCGACATGATATCTCTTTTGCTGTATTGGCTGACGGTCACAATTCCTTTCGCCTTTTTAGCAAATTGCGGAGAGTATTTTCTTAAATACCACGAGACGAGTTTGGGTAGATCTCTAGGATAATGTTCGAAATTCAAATCATGAAGAACGACCAACTGCGGAACATTCGTTCTCAATGAACACATCATGTCCGGTGAAATAAAAATGTCAGCCTTTATTTTTTTCAGAACGCGGGGAACGGAAATATTATACCAGATGTGAAAAAGCACAGGATGCCGTGCCTGTGGCCCAAGCACGTGTGGAATAATATTATTTGCAAAAATGAAATCTGACGAATAGGGCCGGTCAAACAAAAAATGAAACTCGTGCTCGGGATGATTCCGACAGATGCGACTGAAGTGTTCAAGAATAAACCACCCGATACCGTCCAGCTTGCCTTTCAGCAACAAGCGTGTATTGACGGCAATCTTCATCAGGTATCGAAATTTTGACGCAAAATAAAGCCGCCCGAGCTATCCCGGGCGGCGAAGTATCAATAGTTGTAATATTAACTGTTAGAGCCGAACGATGCCCTTGTGACGTCTTTCATCAGAAGTCGTCAGTTTCTTTCTGCCTTTCGCACGGCGTGACGCCAATACAGCGCGACCTTTTGTGGTAGACATACGTTTGCGGAAACCATGTTTGTTTCTACGCTTTGTGTTCGATGGTTGGTATGTACGTTTCGGCATAACTCTTTGATTTTAAACGATTCTCTTAAAACGGGGGGCAAATATAATTCAACTTTTCCTCTGTTCAAGCTCTTTATACCAATGTTATTTATAAAACAGTCCAATGTTTGA
>JAYTMF010000275.1:0-2448 GCA_043728755.1 Flavobacteriales bacterium | reverse complement strand
GCAAACATTTCAGCATTCCACTTTGGCGGCAAACTCTGATACATGAGACGCGCAGTGACAGTGACATTTCCGTTGACACCCGATACGGGTACGTGGTATTGAACCTCATCTGTACCGGAACCTTCCACACCGTTGATGTGGTTGAAGTTGGGATCGTCAAACGCAGCACCAACTATTGCAGTGGTATCGTATGCCGGATGATTCACAGTGAAACCAAGCGGTACAAAACGATTGTCTTTCAACGTATGATCGGCGCGCTCGAGCACCGTAGTGACATTACCCAGTACATCACCCATTACGAGCTCATAGATCTGCACTTGATTTTCGTCGTCATTGATCACTTCATAGTGCGGTTCGTAATCTGCATTCTGTCCTTGCACTTCATAACCGGGCACCATTTTACCGGAGTGAAAAATTTCATTGCCGTCCTCATCGGTCATTACAAAGTCGATGTATGCACGCCGCGATGGATAACCACTTGGAAGTTTGTGTCCGGTCTTGTTGGTGATCTTCACAGTGTACTTCGCTGTGTCGCCGTCAACGGTATTGGTGATGAGCTCAACATCAGCAGATTCATGTTGCAGAATATTCAGTGTGCGTTCGATTACCATATCGAAGTGATCTTCGGTGGCTGTGATGCCCAATTCACCGATGCGATTTTTCATCAACTCGAGCATGAAAGTATTTCCACCCACGAGCCAGTGTTGACCGAAAGGTTGACGTGGGTTGTCTTGCAAGAAGAGATAACCGGAAGCAACTACGATCGGCTCATCGAGTCGCGGCATGTGACAGCCCTGACACTCTTTGCGTAGGTTGACATCATTTCTGTATGAACTGTTGAGCCATTCGTGATACGTTGCTTGCTCGATGAAAGAACCACCGGTGAGATTTCCATCAAGATCCGCGGTGTGCGTCACCAGCGAATGACAACCGGCACAAGTTTCCGACCGCGAAAATTTTTCATGAGGAATAGGTTCCACACCTACAAAACTCTGCATTGCGACGCTGAACATCGGAAAATCTTCGGGTGCGATATTGAATACCGGACCCCAAATGGTATCCGCGTTGTACTGCATCTCACCCGAAAAGAAATTTCCTATGGTCTCGATTTGCTGCGCGTGACATGCCATACAACTCACGCCATCGAGGGCGAGGGAGTCTTGTTCCATCATGTCGATGGTGTAGTTTTCTATACCATCATGTACTGCTTCAAAATGGCCCAGTGGCGCGTGACAAGATGTACATTTATTCATCAACTCAGCAGCATGTCCCGGATTGATGGCAATTTCGTGTGCCACTTTTGCTCGCCACATTGGATCTTTCGCACTGTTGGCCATCATAGTCGCGCGCCAGTTTTCAGCAGGGCTCACATGTATGCCTTCTGATGTGAGATTGGCAATGCCTTCGGGATCCACTCCATGACATCCTGCACATTTACCTGAACCGATAAACATGTCACTTACGCCATTGGGCAGATCGCCTTCCAGCATCCTCCGGTATTGCGCCATTTCGTGACCGGAGTGATATGACACAGGTTTGGTCTTGCGATAGGCCGCAGAGAAAAGTATCAAAATGAAAAGACCGGCAATGCCGAGCAGCCATTTTGGATTCACTATAAGTTGAACTGAGCGCTTGATCATGAAATTTTACAGGTTGTTTGAAGGCGATGTACAAATCGCACGGCCAAGTTACAAGAAGAACAATAAAACACCTACCAGGTTTCGGCGAGAAACATCATTACCAGATATCAAGTTTTTCTAAAAAAGGATTGCCAAGCTGCTCATTGATGAGACCAATGATGCGCGTTTTCTGCATGGATAATTCTTCTTTCAATACTCCGCTATCCATTTTCAGGACAAGTGTTTTGTCGCGCAGATAAATTTCTCTGGTCTTCTTCGACACCAATTCCCCTACCACGTCACGGTAGCATTTGAAGACTTCCATTTCATTGAATTTTTTGTCAAGGCCATTGGACTTGAGCAATTCAGCGATGACGGACTTGATTGTTTTATCGGTGTATATTCTGGAAGACATGAAACTTGAATCGAAAGGCAAAGGTCATTCTTTTTTTCGAACGACACCTTGATTTACTTCCCACACCTCATAACTTAAGTTGCGAGAACCCAGGATTTCCGGGATACGCGTGACATGCGTATCGGTGATAAATATTTGACCCACATCGTTTTTGGTGAGCCACTCGAGGATATGATTCATTCTACGCTCATCAATTTTGTCGAATAGGTCATCGAGCATAATGATGGGATTCATGGTTTGATGATGACGGAGGAATTGATATTGTGCAAGCTTCAGCGCAAACAAAAAAGATTTTTGTTGTCCCTGCGAGCCATACTTCTTGAGCGGATGGTTGAGAATAGTAAAATCGAGGTCGTCGCGGTGAACCCCAGTAGAAGTGCGTTCGAGAATTCTGTCGCGGTCCGCGTTTTTTGC
>JAYTMF010000274.1:0-2091 GCA_043728755.1 Flavobacteriales bacterium | reverse complement strand
CTGATCACGAGGAAATGTTACATTGATCTCTCGCTCTCGTTTGTATCACCAATCAACTCGAAAAGAATAAATTGTTTGATAATATGCGATTTTTTGTTGAGTATTATTTGCAAAAATTGTACACAAAACAAGCAAACACAATCAACGAACAAGCAATTGTGTTATGTTCACATACAGAAAGCACAGAAAGCAACAAAAAAACAAAACAAAAAAAAGAAGAAAAAAAAAGAGTCATGGTATCACCTTCCAAATCCAAGCAATTATTTCAAGCAATCGGACAATATGTAGCCCGAGAATTTTCTCCGTTGAATCTTTCTCGTACACCTTCCCCGGCCCCATTTTCTCGAGTATCGTTTCGTTTTGGGGGCGAACCACAGAACTTAGCCTCGCATAACGAAGAAAATCACTCCGTTCCGTCCCCTGATCACGATAATAAAGGTAACAATCGTATGTCAGATCACGAAGAAAATCACTCCGTTCCGTCCCATGATAACGAGAATGAAAGTAACAATCATATGTCAGATGATGAAGAAAATCACTCCGTTCGGTCCCATGATAACGAGAATGAAAGTAACAATCGTATGTCAGATGACGAAGAAAATCACTCCGTTCGGTCCCATGATAACGAGCCGCATAATTCCCTTCCACCGATTGAAAAAGTCACGGACACTTGTACCTTTTCCAAGAAAATTTTACTTCCCACCGGAAAAGCAACAAATTCCGATACCCGATTATTTTACCAAGAACAAAATCTCTTGTATCAGCAATACAATTTACTAGTCGACCAACTTCAAAGTAATCCATCAAGCTGCATTCCCATTCAAAAAAAATTGCTGACTCTCGAATCCAAAATTCTTCAGCGTTATCAGAAACACGAAACGCTGATGCATCGAGCCATCAAGAGAAGAAGTGACGAGATGAATGCCATTCCTGTAAACTATAAATACATTCCAGAATTAATGCAACATCCTCATCTCTGTGGAGTCGAAACGTATACAGTATTGGGTACACTACAGCGTCCTTTCGACTCGATGGAACATCTCAACACGTATGTACGAACGAATATCAAGCCATCGTTTCTAGGGGATGTGCAAGTTTGGTATATGTTGACAAAATCGGTTCAAGGTATTTGGAAATATGAACAGCGAAAGGATTTACCCTTCAAAGAAAATGGAGATATGAAATCCATTTTATATATCCGAGATGCACACGAAGACAATGCACCCCATCCTATCAACATGTCTTTACATTTCCTCAATTTATGGAAACAGGGGGCACTCGAAGAATATGCGGCTCCAGTGTTTCACCCATTCCTGCAGCCCAACGACAATATACCCACGGATCCAGAACGCGCTCCCTTCTTGAATACTTTTCTTGGTTACAAGTACCCTTATGATAAAGATTACAAATTTCCAGCTGCGTATCAACCCTTACAAAATATACAAGAAAAAGAAAAAAGAAATGAAGGCTGGCGAGGATTGTATTCGACTTGTCATCCCCTTCACATCTGGTTTCTGTATACGTATACGTTAGTCGGAAGAATTCATCCTGGTTTTATTCATTTACATGAACGTATTGCCTACATTATTCAACACCCACGAAACATCTCGGCCACCATTGTTACCTTTGCAGGTAAGAAAGGGTGCGGTAAGGATAGCTTTTTTGAATTTTTGAAAGAAATTATTGGGTTTCCCTTTATCGATGTTCTGCATGATATTCAACAACTCAAAGAAGGTGAATTTAATGATCATAAAGGTAGTGTTCTTTTTCAAGTTCTCAATGAAATTGACAAGGCCACTAGCAAAGCCTGTGACAACTTTTTGAAATTTATTACTGCATCCAAGCAACATACGGTGAATGGGAAATTTAAGAAAAAGGTTGACCAGGCCAAGTACGTCTCGTATTGGGCCATGAGTAATGAAGTTGGTAGTACCTGGAAAGTGGAAGAAGCCACAGAGGAACGCCGCCTCTTACCATACATTTGTAATAATATGTTTGCTGGACCTGATCATATTCCTTTTTGGACTTTACTGAACAACATCATGAGCGACGAAACGACAAAACGATCACTGTTTGATTTTTACACGCATT
>JAYTMF010000273.1:0-5247 GCA_043728755.1 Flavobacteriales bacterium | reverse complement strand
TTGCATTTGATATGGCCTTGTGAACCCAGGGTAAAACTTGGTCAGCCTTCCGTCCAGTCCTTTTCAAATTCACGGCTTCATGTTCCTTGATAACGCTTTTCAACTTGTCGTCCTGACCTGCGTCATCAGTAATCACTGAACTATCTGAGGAAACGTGCGTTTTCATTTCTGCGTGAATGGTATCAGTTTTATGGTCTGGAATCGCCACCATCTTATTGTGCTTGACGATACGATTTGACCTGTGCTTGTTTTTGTTGTCAGGATTTGAAACTGACTCAGCCATTACCAATACGACCGCCTGACTTGGGTTTCCTTTACCCGCGTGGCTTTTTCTTCGAGGAAGAATTTTACCCCTGGAATCTTTCTGAAGTGGTTGTACAGATTTGAAAAATCCTTCATCCATTTCAAGTTGACCCGCAAGCTGGTATTGAGCATCACGCTTGCCCATAACTCTTCGGATTTTGTCCATCATTGTCCACACGGGTTTATAGAACTTATGTCCAATCTGGCGCTGGACTTCAAGCGCAGAGAACGACTTCCTTGTTCCTGTGATCATCATAAATGCCAGATACCAATAGGTGAATGGAAGCTTGCTGTTTTCCATTACAGTTCCACTTTTCAATGAGGTTCGGAAACCGCAATCGTTGCAGGTATAATACTCCTGGTTTTGAATCCATCTGTAGTCGTGACCCTCACAGCGTTTGCAGGTGACGCCTACATTTTTTCTGTACCTTCGAAAATGTTCTTGACACTTTCTCTCTGATGGAAATAGTCTGAAAAATAAACGAAAATTCATCTCGGTCGGCTTCTGTGCTTTTACCATGGCGATAAGAGTTTGCCGCTTATGATCAGCATCACCAGAAAGGGATGAAAAAAATAATTATATAGCTGATTTTGTGTTTGTTAACACATGGCTTTGTAGGTTTTCAGGAGAAGTTTCCGATAGTCATTAAAATTCATGCTTCACGGTCAACTCAGTAAGCAAGAATTACTCAAACGACTTATATCTGAAACTGAACTGACCGGGAAGCTCGGATTGATACCCTATTTCCCCAGGACATATAAAGTATTCCGCGGAAGTATACGAGGTGACTCATTTGAGATCGTCGCTGCAACCACACACCTGAAGACATTCATTCCTACCTACAAGGGAAAGCTCAAACAGCATCACGGTTACACTGCTGTGGAAATAACCATGAACCCACATATATTGGTACGTGGAGTACTCTCGTTTTTGATCTTGATCTTACTCGCTTTATGCGTTGTGTTATCGGCGTTGATATTGCAGGCATTGTTCAATCCTCATATTTATCATGGCTATCACCCGTCAATTCTTTTTGTGTTGCTGCTTCTTGTTACAGCCCCCGTGTTGAAAGTACTTCCATTCAATTTTTTCAGTGATGAAGGTCTTTCCGATATGATGGCCCTCTTTCAGGCCAGAATAACCAACGCTTGAACCAGACTTGTTCAAATTGCGATTCAACGCAAAAAATTCTAAAACCTGAAATATCAGAGTAAGTAAAAAGTCCGTCACGTGTATTCTGGATAAAAACATGATACATCTCAGTTTTTCATTTGACCGCGATCAACTCGATGCATTAATTTTATTTCGAACTTCGTAGCATATTAGAATAGATCACCATGGCACATCAAGTTCTTACACACATCTCACATGTTGGTGCTGAGCACAGTTCTTGGCAGCGAGGAATTGACTTTTACAATCTCGAATTGGAAATCATGCAGAATCGCCTTCAGGAAGTTTCCGTAAAAAACACCAAAGAGGAAATCAGGAAACGAATCGAACACTTTCAAAATCAAATCTTAGTTCAGAAGTCAAATCTCGGCCAGTTGAGTCACAACATTGACACCCACTTCAAACACATGGAAAGGGATATTGATCTTCATGCGCAACATCTGGGAAACAGTACAATCGCTGAACACGACGTGATGAGAGACCGCTACATTGTACTCGAGAAAATTGTGAATGATCTCCGTCACGAATTCAACCGATTCCTCAGTGAAGTGATGTAGTGAATAACTGAGTTCTATCATTCACATCATGTCGATTCAATTACTTCCGATCTACAGATTTTGTCATTTCTCAAATTTCAAAACCAGCGTGTTTGAGTTTTAGAAAGTAATCATTAATACCGATTGGACAAGTGTAATAGTCCAATCTTTGCTTCGCCAGATTGAACTAAACACGTGTA
This sequence comes from Flavobacteriales bacterium, assembly GCA_043728755.1. GTDB lineage: Bacteria > Bacteroidota > Bacteroidia > Flavobacteriales_D > Sanyastnellaceae > JAIBBG01. The sequence goes on along the minus strand of JAYTMF010000273.1, from coordinate 3,037 downwards.
TCCATCGGCATTTACCACTGTATGATTTCTCAAACATTGGCCTGTTTTATAAATCAAATTGGTATAACTTGCCACAAATACCCGGAGTATGAAAAACATCCAACATAACGAAGCATTTTATCAGAAGCTCGGCTATTTGTTTTACTCAGTAGCAGCGAGTGATGGTAATGTATCAGATGCAGAAAAGGAAACATTACACAATTTGGTTCTTGAAGACTGGGTTACGCTTGAAGATTCTAAAGACAAATACGGTTCAGATGCTGCATTCCAAATAGAAATTTTATTTGAGTACCTGGTTGAGAACCGATATAGTGGTGAAAAAGCTTTTAGAGTCTTTGAAGAGTATTTCAAGAACAACCTCGAATTATTCAGCGATGAAGTGATTGAGCGCGTCTACCACACTTCAGAGCGAATCGCGCATAGCTTTCATTCTAAAAACAAATCGGAGTTGATTGCCCTAACCCGTATTCATTTATTGATCGGGAAAGAGCGACATATACTTTGATACTTTACCGTCATTTGATTGGTGCGTTGAATGAAATATCTTTTATCGTTGATGATGAATTATTTTAATTGTTACATTTACATTGTGGAAAATGCGAAAGATGCACAACGCAGTTCTACAAAAGTATTTATCTTATCAACCTTGTGTCACTCGGAAAAAAGGTATTTCAACATGACCTGACACATGCCGTTTTTTCGATTGTGCGAAAGCATATCATTTAACCAAAACCCTCATTAAAGAAGAGGCTGTCTCAAAAGGACAGCCTCTTTTTTGTCAATGGATATTGATTATCAGCTATGAGGGAATTTGACCAGACATTTTCAGCATTGCACGCGGCGATCCATCTTCTTTGTTCGGCGGAGATATGATGTCAATCACTAAAATTTGTCAGAAATCTGGATCAAGTCATCGAATCTTTAATATATTTTTGCTGCGCATTAACCACAAGAATTAACCAAAATATTCAAAGCTTCTTTCTGACGCATTGAGTTCATGTATCGAAATGAAGTTCCTTCATCCGAAATCCATTACACATATTTGGATCAAATAAACAATCTATTAAACCATCAGCCCTTACTCAATCACGGCAATGAGTTCAAAATGAAAAAGTCAATCATCTTTCTTCTCGCTGCTGCCATGTGCAGCTTTGCGAATGCAACAGTTCGAACTGTAAGTAACAACCCCAACAGTCCCGGACAGTACACTGATCTTACTGTGGCCATAACAGCATCCGCACCGGGCGACACGCTCTATATACACGGATCACCAACTGACTATGGCACTATCACTATTAACAAACCACTTACGCTAATAGGTGCCGGTGGACTGCCCAACAAGAACTACTCCTTCTCCACGTATATCGGATACGTAACCCTTGGACTGAATGGAACGGGAACATCTTCTGGTTCAGGAACTAAAATATATGGACTGAAGATCTACAGTCTGACTTTGAATGCCGGAAACAATACTTCTGTTGCGGGAATTAGTGACGTGATTCTTTCTCGAAACTATATTACCTATTTGGCCATGAATCAGTCGCCAACGTCTGCGGCGCTAGCGCACAATAATATAAATGTTTTCAATAATGTCATCTATTATATTAGCAGCTCTGGCGGAATAAAGAATTCTGTTGTACGCAACAACATACTTTACACGGTAGCGTCTGTAGGAAGCGAAATCGTTGGTTCCTGGATCTTGAATAACAATATCATTCTTTACAATGTCACATCCAGTCGCAGCGCAGTTGTATCCAACAATATTTTCATTAATAACGTAAATGCTTCTGGCTTTTCGAGCAATTCCTATTGCAGTGTCTCAAACAATTGCTTCGTTAGCTCCGCATTCAATTATAACTTGAGTGATGTTATTTACGGTACCAATTCCGGTGGAAACAATCTGTTGAATACCGATCCGCTTTTTGTGACTTTCAACCCGTTAATAGATTTGTTTAGCTATTCTCAGACAGCTCCGGCAGCAGGGCCCTTCCATGACTTTCACTTGATGGCGGGTTCTCCTTGTTTGGCTTACGGAACGGATGGAACAGACACAGGAGTTTACGGTGGCGCATTTCCATTTCATGAAGGTTATCCGGCAAATACGCGTTACCGCTATTTCCCCATGCCTGCCATTCCGCAGATGCTCGATCTCAACATCAACAATGCTGCGATCGTTCCCACAGGAACTTTGAACGTTCAATTCAAAGCGCGTAAAAACGATTGAATTCAAACCTCAAATAATTTGAGCTATGAAAAAATTAATCGTAATCCTCGGACTGTTGCTCTATGGAATTGGTTCCAATGCGCAACAACTTCTTGGCGGTGAGTATTTCATCGATACTGCACCTGCTCAAGGAGGCGGAACCTCATTTAGTTTCCCTACTGTTGATACGGCCAATCAGGTATTGAATGTACCTGTGTCGTCTTTGTCAACCGGATTTCACAACTTATTCGTCCGCGTGAAAAACACGACTGGTATCTGGAGTCATTATGAAGGAAGATTGTTCTATGTCATTTCTTCACTCACTGTTCCACCTGAACCTGCAATTGTGCATGGCGAATGGTTTATTGATACCGATCCTGGATTTGGAAGTGGCACCGCCATCAATTTAGCATCAGCGGATACCGTGAATCAAGTGATAAGCGTTCCTGTGGCTTCACTCACAACAGGATTCCACAATTTATTCATTCGTGCAAAAAATGCGCAGGGCATCTGGAGTCATCATGAAGGAAGGTTGTTCTATGTTATTCCTTCATTGACTGTTCCTTCAGAACCGACACTGCTATCAGGTGAATGGTTTGTGGATACCGATCCCGGATTCGGTAGTGGCAATGCGATTTCGTTTGCGCAAAATGATACCGTAAATCAAGTCATTGATGTGAGTATGGCCAATCTAACAAGCGGTTTCCATTATCTGTTCATCCGAACTAAGAATGCGGATGGTATATGGAGTCATCATGAAGGAAGATTGTTCTATGTAATCCCTTCGCTCGTTATTCCTTCGGAGCCGCAAATCAACTATGCAGAATGGTTTGT
>JAYTMF010000272.1:0-3429 GCA_043728755.1 Flavobacteriales bacterium | reverse complement strand
ACCAACTTTACCCAAAAGTAATTGCATATCGTTGAATGTCAATGCTTTTTTTATGTAAATCTTTTGAACCATAAATCCAGAGAAGGTTCATTACTTGATGTTCTTCTCTTTCTTAATCTGCTCATATGCTTCCTGCACTTTAAGGAATTTGTCATTGGCGGCTTTTTGAAATTGCTCACCCAGATCCCGCACCTTGTCTGGATGGTATTTCATCGCCATTCTTCTGTAGGCCTTCTTTACTTCTTCATCGCTAGCACTTTTTTCAATCTCAAGGATCTTATACGCTCCATGCACATTCTTGTAATGCATGGCTTTGAGCGATTCGTAATCCTTTTCATTCAATCCAATATATGATGCAATTTGTGCTATCACATTCATTTCATCCTGATCCACATGACCATCCGCTTTTGCGATACCAAATAGGTAATACATCAGTTGCAAGCGCATAGCGTGTTCCATGTAATAACGAATCTGCTCACATACCTCTTTCAACGGAATGTCCTTCTTAAGTAATTCTTTGAGCAAACCGATTTGTTGCGCAGCAACGGCGCTTCCAAATTGTTTGGTGTAGAAATCACGAATGAAATCAAGTTCCACTTTGAGTAGCTTGTTGTCTGCCTTCATCACCGAAGCAGAAAGCACAATCAAGGCTGAAGCGAAATCGCCGGTTTGTGTGTGATGTCGATACTTTTCATAAGAAGGAGGATGCTGCCCTTTGCTGCGCTTCAGTCCGGGCTGAAATGAAGAGTCGTCGGCCATTGCACCCAATGCGAAACCTACCATACCACCGATTGGGCCACCCATAGCCCATCCCAATGCACCGCCTATCCACTTGCCAAAACTCATTCGTATTTGTTTTTCAGTTTATCGTTTTTCAATTTGCGGGGATATCCATCACCACGATCCTCCAGCTCCACCGCCGCCGAAGCTACCACCACCACCAAATCCTCCAAAACCGCCACCGCTACTTCCGCCTCCACCAAATCCTCTGAAATGTCCACGGCCACCGGAGAAATCACTCCAGGTGCCACCATGCTGTCTGTTCATGCTATTCAACAATACCCACGCTTGCCAGAAACCGAGGTTGTTGAGTAATGCATATTTTTTCACTTCAGATCTCTTCATCAAAAGATAAATTCCAATGATGATCAGTATGACTATAAATAAGACACCACCTGCAGTGTTTCTTTTGCGATAACCTTCAGTGTATGCGTCGGAATTGTATTCTCCGGATGACAAAGCCATCAGTGTTGTTAATGCTTTCTGAAGCCCAGCGTACATCTTGCCATTTTTAAATTCCGGCAACATCTCATTTTCAATAATCATATGTGCTGTGGCATCCGGAATAGCACCCTCAAGACCTCTTCCAATTGCAATGAACACCTCTCCTTTCTCAGATGCCGTTTTAGGTTTGATTAAAACAATGATTCCGTTGTCTTCCGCTTTTTGACCCGCTCGCCATTTTTCTCCCAATTCTATCGCGAATTGCGATTTGTCCATTCCGCATAAATCTGGAACGACCACAACAAAAATTTCATTGCTACTCTGCACAGCGAATTGCTCAAGCATGGACTCCACGGCTTGCATTTCTCCTGCACTCATCATGCCGGCCAAATCATATACAAGTCGATCCTTGTCCTGTGGCGGAAAGCATTCTTGCCCTGACTTTTGAGCAAATAGCGAACTGCCTACCTGAATAAAGAGGAGGATATGTATTAGCTTCCTAATCATCGCGTTTCTTGATATCACCTGTCGTAATGTAATTGGGAAGTTCATTCCTGTCGTCGGATTTTATAGGAAAAAATTGTTTAATCTTTTCGCCAACGAGATCGAGTCCTTCGATGATACCTTCTTCAATGCGTTCATCTCGAAAATGACTGATCATTTTATTCTTGATCACTTCCCATGAATTGTGTTCCATGTTTTCATTGATCCCGGCATCGCCTACAATAGCGACTTTGCGGTCTTCAAGTGCCAAAAAAATAAGCACTCCGTTGCGCAAGCGTGTGCGATGCATTTCCAGTTCAGCGAAAATGAAGGACGCTCTGTCAAGCGCATCTTCGGAACATTTGTTTTCAAGGTGCACACGCAATTCACATGAAGTGCCTGCCTCAGCCTTCGCAATCGCATGTTCGATACGCGCTTTTACTTCCGGGGTGATGATTTCTTCGATAGTCAATGTCAATTATATTTAGTGATCAGAACTTCACTACCGGCACATCTTCAGCGCCTGGTTTTGATTCAAACATTTCACGCACTTTGAAATCATCCTCTTCACTTGCGACCAAACGCAATCCCATTTTTTTCCAGGTTCCTCTGATGTATGCATTGTATGTCTTAACAGACTCGTTATAGCGATTGCGTTCTGTATTGATTCTGTTTTCAGTGCCTTCCAGCTGGGCTTGAAGGGTTGAAAAATTTTGCGTGGAATTCACCGTAGGATAATTCTCCATCACGAAGCTGCGCAATCCACGGTAGGCATTCATCATAGCCAAATCGCTTTGCTCCAGTTCTGCCGGTGATTGTGCGTTTTTTACTCGAGCCGATTGCTCGGAAATAATGTGACCTAAACTATCAGTATAGTGACGAATACCGGAGCGTGCTTCTGTAACACCGATGAAGATTTCTTTTTCGTTTTCAGCGGCTGCACGCACAGTTTCTACAAGGTTGCCGATAAGATCTGCACGGCGCTGATAGGCGCTCTGTACATTGCCCCAAGACTCTTTCACAGTTTCCTGTTTAGTAACTGAGTTGTCGCGAATACTTGCCCCGTACATGTAGAAAAGACCGAAGCCGGCAAGGACAGCAACAGCGAGAATAATGAGTGAAAGTGTAACTTTATTCATAGGATAGATTTTTTGCTAATTTAAAAACCCTGAACCTACAGGGCGTAAATTCATACAAACAATTGAAATGCCGTTGAACGAATTGCTGACAGTCTGGCTCGAAGTGGAGCAGCGCAAAGAAATTATCTGACATTAAGGATGAGCGATCCCGTTATACTTGTCAGTCTTCCGTTGACCGCTACTGTTGGATCGGCAAACAAACCGGGAAACGTAACATTCTCGCGAAAAAAGGGGAGCATATCCTGATCGGCATGCACTGCAAATTGCAAATATTTGGAGAAATGATGATACCAACTTAGGCACAATGCGGAATTTAATGCGTTCAATTCGGAGTGAACGCCTGCAATCGTATGTTGTTGATCGTATATCGTGCCATTCACTTTACTCCTATATCCGTGGCTGAAGTCCGTGTGTGTTACCATACGGGGAGCAATTCCAAGTGCAATTCCATTCTTTGATGTCAATTGCAGAACTGTTTGAAGTTTTAACTCCATCGCCTGAATATTATTGATGATGTATGTGTTGTCCTGCACCTCGAAACGCAAATCATTCCATCGGAAGGAAAATGCGGCCCGAAATCCCA
>JAYTMF010000271.1:0-1480 GCA_043728755.1 Flavobacteriales bacterium | reverse complement strand
TGGGTGTGTGGGTGGCACAATAATGCTGCCTTAACCTTAACGTAACCTATTCTTCCTTCCTTTGCAATCGAATTAAGCGCAATAACACGTAGTATGGTCAAACAAAAAATTCTTCTCGTAGATGATGAACAAGACATCTTGGAACTCGTTGGGTTCAATCTTGAGAAGGAAGGTTATGAAGTTTATAAAGCAGAAAATGGAAGGAAGGGATTGGAATTGGCCAAAAAGGTATCTCCTGATCTGGTATTGCTCGATGTCATGATGCCTGAAATGGATGGGATGGAAACGTGCAGATTGTTGCGTGAAGATCCTCAATTCAAAAATGTGCTTATTGCATTTCTTACCGCCAGGAATGAGGATTATAGCCAAATCGCCGGTTTCGATGCAGGCGCCGACGACTACATTTCGAAACCGATCAAGCCGCGCGTTCTCATTTCACGTGTCAAAGCACTACTGAGAAGACAAACCAGTGCAGAAGAAGAATCATCCACTATCGCGCATGCCGGAATCATCATTGATAAAGACCGATATCTGGTCATCAAAGAAGGAGAAGAATTGTCATTGCCGAAGAAGGAGTTTGAATTGCTCGCTTTGCTGGCATCCGCTCCGGGCAGAGTTTTCACACGCGAAATCATCTTGTCGAGTGTCTGGGGAAATGATGTTGTAGTTGGCGATAGAACCATTGATGTGCATATCCGAAAACTTCGAGAGAAACTAGGCGATGATTGTTTTAAGACAATCAAAGGCGTCGGTTATAAATTTGATCCGTGAGAATTGTCACTTTACGAACACCAAGAAATGTAGCGCTGGCCTCAGCCCTGTTGATCGCAGGTTTGCTCGCCGGGGCTTACTTCCTTTTGATATACGCGTTGGAAAGAGAGTTTGAATGGTTGTGGTTGATACTCTTGTTATTGCTCGGCGTCACCATTTCCTTTGCTATCATTTATTATTTCATTGAACGGTTTCTATATCACAAAGTGAAGATCATTTACAAGACCATTCACGCATTGAAAAGTCAAGGTGATAACAAGCCGCGTATTCAGATGAGTTCTGATGTATTGAGTGAAGTGAATAATCGTGTAGCAGATTGGGCTGACGAAAAGATCCGTGAAGTGAAAGACTTGAGAAGTGTCGAAAATTATCGCAAGGAGTTTATTGGCAATCTCGCGCATGAACTTAAAACACCAGTCTTTAATATTCAAGGTTACATACACACCTTGCTCGACACTGAGCTCACTGATGTTGAATTGAACAGAAAATTTCTCACACGTGCAGCCATAAGTTGCGATCGTATGGCAGATTTGATCCAGGACCTCGATCAGATCGCGAATTTCGAAAGTGGAAATATTCCTTTGGAAACGACAAAATTTGATGTAGTAGGTCTTGCCAAGGATGCTATAGAAATGCTCGAGGCCACTGCGCGTCAGAAGAACGTCACTTTGAAATTGCGAAATGCTAACGAAAAGCCGATCATGGTGGA
>JAYTMF010000270.1:0-3220 GCA_043728755.1 Flavobacteriales bacterium | reverse complement strand
CTGTGGAGTACGATCCAAATCGTACAGCACGTATCGCGCTTGTTGAGTATGCAGATGGCGAAAAGCGCTACATCATTGCCCCGCAGGGCTTGCAAGTAGGGCAGAACCTCATGAGTGGCACAGCAGCTTCACCCGAAGTGGGTAACGCAATGTACTTGAAGGATATTCCTTTGGGAACGAACGTTCACAACATCGAAATGAAGCCGGGAAGAGGTGGTTCTATCGCACGCAGTGCTGGATCATATGCTCAGCTGACTTCACGTGACGGTCGCTATGCGGTAATCACCATGCCTTCAGGTGAGAATCGTTTGATCCTCGGTGAGTGCATTGCTACGATTGGTGTTGTTTCTAACTCGGAGCACAACCTTCAGATCTCGGGTAAGGCCGGTCGCACACGTTGGCTAGGTCGCAAACCACGCGTGCGCGGTGTTGCAATGAATCCAGTCGATCACCCAATGGGTGGTGGAGAAGGTCGTCAGTCTGGCGGACTACCGCGCTCTCGCAAAGGATTACCTGCAAAAGGCTACAAAACACGTCACCCTAAGAATAAGTCTAACCGTTTCATTTTGGAACGCAGAAAGAAATAAGATAAGAAATGGCAAGGTCACTTAAAAAACCACCGTTCATTCACTACAAGCTTGCAAAGCGTGTGGATGAAGCACAGGCAGCAGGCAAGAAGAACGTGATTAAAACGTGGAGCCGCGCTTCAACGATTACTCCTGACTTCGTAGGTCTGACAGTAGCTGTGCATAATGGAAAACAATTTATTCCTGTTTATGTAACTGAGAACATGGTAGGACATAAGCTTGGTGAGTTTTCACCAACGCGCAAGTTCACTGGTCACTCAGGTAACAGAAAGGGATAATAAATAAACCACGATAAAGAATAAGAATCATGGGAGCTCGTAAAAAGCTAATGGCCGATAGGATGAAAGAAGAGCGTAAAAGCAAGTCTTTCGCCAGATTGAATAATGAACCTTCATCACCAAGGAAGATGCGCCTCGTGGCTGATATCATTCGCGGAAAAGAAGTATTCGCGGCACTGGGAATATTGAAATTTACACGCAAGCACGCCGCTGTGCCGTTGGAGAAACTTCTCCGCTCGGCTATCAGCAACTGGCAAGCGAAAAACAGCAACAGTGATGTAGCTGATGTGAATCTGATTGTGAAGGACATCACTGTAGACGGAGGTCGTATGCTGAAGCGTATCAGCCCTGCTCCTCAAGGTCGCGCACACCGAATTCGCAAGCGCAGCAATCACGTAACCATCATTTTGGATAAAAAATAAAAGAAGCGAATAAGCATGGGACAAAAATGTAACCCGATAGGATTAAGACTTGGCTTTATTAAAGGCTGGGACAGCAATTGGTACGGTGGTAATGACTACGGTGATAAAATCGCTGAAGACGATAAGATCCGCAAATACCTGATGGCTCGTCTGAAGAAAGCTTCTGTATCTAAGATCGTGATTGAGCGCACACTGAAGCTCGTTACCGTTACTATTAATACTGCCCGTCCGGGTGTGATTATCGGTAAGGCCGGTGCAGAAGTGGATAAACTGAAGGAAGAATTGAAAAAGATTACCGGTAAGGATATCCAGATCAACATCTTTGAGATAAAGCGCCCGGAGTTGGATGCTCGTCTTGTAGCTGATGGTATATGCAGACAGATTGAAGGTCGTATTTCTTATCGTCGTGCTGTGAAAATGACCATTCAGACAAGCATGAGAATGGGTGCGGAAGGAATCAAGGTGACTGTTGCCGGTCGTGTGAATGGAGCTGAGATTGCTCGTTCCGAGACTTTCAAGGAAGGCCGTACACCTTTGCACACTTTGCGCGCTGATATTGATTATCATCATGCTGAAGCTCACACTGCGTATGGTCGTATCGGTGTGAAAGTATGGATTTGCCGTGGTGAAGTTTATGGCAAGAGAGATCTTGCTCCAAATTTCGGACAGGCAGCTCAACAAAGAAGATCACCTGGTGCTCCGATGGGACGTGATGACAGAAGAGGCGGCGGTGAGAGAAGAGAAGGTGGTCGTGGTGGAAATAATCGTGGTGGTGGAAATCGTAGCGGTGGTCCAGGCGGTGCTGGTGGTCGTGGTGGAGAAAGAAGATCATAAACCACTCGAAGGACGCAATTCATTGCGGCGCCCAGAAAGGAAAGACGTAATTCATTATGTCGCACAAATAGAAGTACTGACGTTGCACGCAACGTCCCAACAACAAGGATAAAAAGAAGGTCATGTTACAACCGAAAAGAACAAAATATAGAAAGCAGCAGAAAGGCAAGATCAAAGGACTCGCACATCGCGGTTCACAACTCGCCTTCGGTAGCTTCGCTATCAAAACAATGGATGAGGGATTTTTAACTTCACGCCAGATCGAGGCAGCTCGTGTTGCTCTCACTCGTTTCATGAAGCGTGAAGGTAAAGTTTGGATTCGCATATTTCCTGACAAACCATTGACTCGTAAGCCTGCAGAGGTTCGTATGGGTAAAGGTAAAGGTGCTCCTGAATTGTGGGTAGCCGTGATGAAGCCTGGTAGAATTCTGTTTGAAGCTGAAGGTGTGTCTTTGGCAACGGCACAAGAAGCTCTTCGCCTCGCCGCTCAGAAATTACCTTGCCGAACTAAGTTTATTGTACGTCCTGATTACACCGAATAACAATTGAAGCAATGAAAGCATCAGAAATTAAAAATATGGCCGAGAAGGATATTCTCGAGAAAATGGCAGAAGAAAAAGCTGCATTGGCTAAAATGAAGTTCGGTCACAATATTGCCGGAACTGAGAACCCTATGAAGCTCCGTTTCAAGCGTCGTGAAATTGCACGATATATGACGGAACTCACAGCAAGAAAAAACAAAGGATAAAATTCACGGAAAATGGAAAGAAATCTTCGTAAAGAAAGAACAGGTGTAGTAACCTCGAACAAAATGGATAAGTCCATCGTGGTTACTGTTGAAACAAAAATCATGCACCCGAAATATGGTAAGTTCGTGAAGCAATCCAAAAAGTTTATGGCCCACGATGAAAAGGGTGAAAGCGGAATTGGAGATACTGTAAAGATCATGGAAACTCGGCCTATCAGCAAATTGAAGCGCTGGAGATTGGTGGAAGTGTTAGAAAAAGCGAAATAATCGATGTGCGGGATTTTGTCCCGGCCCAAATGACAGACTTCGGTTTGTCTGATAACAACAACAGCGACAAGTATTGACTTGTCA
>JAYTMF010000269.1:0-3207 GCA_043728755.1 Flavobacteriales bacterium | reverse complement strand
ACACTTGTATCCATCGGCATTTACACCTGTATGATTTCTCAAGCAATGGCCCGTTTTATATATCACATGGGTATAATTTGATGGTTCATTAGAAACGTTTCATGCGCTTTGCCCCAATATAGCGGCGCCTCATCGGAGTTTCGGAAGGAATTAATACTTCGGACCATGGAGAGAAAATAATTTCTACTCTCAGAGCGATGTGTGTTGTTCCTACACCCTTTCGATCTCATCGAAGGATGCATTTCGACAACATTATATTTCGACTGAATGTGCTTCATCGATAGGTCATTCGATCTTTTTTCCTTACGAGTTTGCTTCTGGAAAAGGGACAGATCTCAACAAATGGACAACCATTTCAACTTCTTTCGTTTTACGTATGATAATTGGCGAGGGCTGCATTGCACCGAATCAACATTCGAAAGAAGCACCTTCACCAAATTATCCATACCTTAATTACTACAGCTATTCCACTTCGGACGAACATATCTGTTCTGCTGTTGCAAATTCTACTTTGTGTTTCGGCACAAGCTCAATTTGTCAATGTCGCTGCTGATTTAAACATCACCTCTGATGGAATTGCCCCTATGTATGGCAGCGGTGTCAGTTTTTACGATTATGACAAGGATGGTTGGGATGATATCACTCTGGCAACGAAAAATGCACCCATAAAAGTGTATCGCAATGTGTTGGGTCAAGCATTCGAACTGGCATTGACGTTTCCCAATGATTCAGATGTCAAGCATCCTATATGGGTGGATTATGACAACGATGGCGACGCTGATTTTTTCTATTCACGAGATATGGGAAGTTGCATTCTCTACAGAAATGATGGCAACGATCAATTTGTAAATGTTACCGCGAATTTGAATCTTCCGTCGAGCATCGCAAGATCTTTCGGGTGCTCTTGGGGCGATTATGACAATGACGGGTTTCTTGATATATACGTGTGCAATTATCAACAAGGCGGTAACATTACCAATTGGCTTTTTCACAATAACACGGATGGTACGTTCACAGAATTGGCTGCGGCTGTTGGCGTAGACAATGGCATTGCTACCACCTTCGCCAGCGTTTGGTTCGATTATGATTCGGATGGAGATAGTGATTTGCTTTGTGTAAATGATCGTGAATTGAGCGTTGGCCTCTATCGTAATGACGGTGGCAGTTTCGTTGACGTCACCGATGCAACAGGATTGAATGTGCCCATCAACGGCATGTGTGCCTCCATCCGCGATTACGACAATGATCTCGATCTTGATATCTACATCACCAATACAGAAGAAGGCAATCTCTTATTCAGAAATAATGAAGGAATTTTCACCGACGAAATCGCAAGTTCAAATATGGCCTGTTATAGTGTGTGCTGGGGAGCCCTCTGGCTCGATTACGACAACAATATGCAAAGTGATTTATATGTGACGAGCATCTCCGGAGTGAACAACAATCAGAACTATTTTTTTACAGGTACAGGCACAACATTTCAACTCTCTACCAGCCTTGGATTTCAATCGGATCTGCTTTCTAGCTACTCTGTCGCCGGTGGTGACTTCGACAACAATGGGCATACCGACATGCTGGTTTCAAATGTGGAACCGATTTCCATTTCATTGTGGAAAAACAATTCCACAGCCAATAATTACATCAAGTTAGGATTGACAGGAACCATTAGCAATGCCGATGCTGTTGGGGCAATATTGCAGTGGAGTACAGGGGGTTCTTCTTTCATCGCACAATCCGTTTGCGGTGATAATTATTTATCGCAGAATTCCCAATATCAGATTTTGGGAATGGGTCAAAGCATGTCATTGGATTCTTTGGTCATTCATTGGCCTTCCGGTTGGGTAGATACGTTTTATGATCTTCCCGCAAATCACTTTTATCCATTGATTGAAGGTGAAACAATGGGAAGCACAATGGATGTTCAAATTGTTCAAATGTGTGCGAATACTGCAGTCGAAATGGATGCGGGAGTGTTTGAATCGTACGCATGGAATACAGGTGAAGTGTCACGCTTCATTGTAGTATCAACTTCCGGTTCGTATCCATGTGTGGTGACCAACAGCTTTGGTCTGTCAACTACCGTAAACTTTGAAGTGTCTGAATTCGATCAGCCGCAAATTGATGCAATGATTCAGTCGCCATCATGCGCAGGCGACAGCAATGGTTCAATTCAGATTTCTTTGTCGGAAGGAATGACTGAAGACGTATTTTGGAATGGTGTTGAAGGAATGAGCTTACTTGAAAATATCAGTGCAGGTTTGTACGAATATTCTTTTAGTGATGACAATGAGTGTATAATCCAAGGTGAGATTGTCGTTGAATCACCGCAAGTGTTGTTGGCAAATGTGGTTGATACTCCTGCTTGTGTTGATGCTACCGGGGAAGCAACACTCTTGATTACCGGCGGTGAACCTCCTTATGCAGTGGATTGGATGAATGAAGATCCGTTTGCTTTACTTCCCGGCGACCACAATGTTCAAGTGACTGATGGCAATGGTTGCATGGTTTCGTTAGCATTTGAAATTGAATTATTCCCTGAGATGAATGTAACGCACGACTTACAACATGCATGTTACAATTCCACGGGTTCTGTTCAATTGAATATTAGCAGTAATTCATCTCCCTATTCAATCTACTGGAATGGCGCCAACCCTGAGGTATTGACTGCAGGCGATTATATTGTTGTCATAACAGATGCGAATGGTTGCGAAGCGAATTATGCATTCGCCGTTTTGAGCAATTCTGAATTGATATATGAGTCTGAAATAATCAACGCTGCGAATGAGACTGGAGGTAGCATTCAATTGATTGTTAAAGGTGGCACGCCTCCTTATACATTTCAATGGAACACGGGCGATACCACTTCATTCATTGACGAACTCGCTGCGGGGCAATACACTTGTACAATTACAGATCAATTCAACTGTACCATTCATGCAGATATAGCATTGATTAATCTGAACGTGAATGAAAATATTGATGTGCACAACGTTTTTCCCAATCCTTTCACTGAAAAAATTTGCATTCAATCGAGTGAACCCTTTTCTTATTGGATTTTTGATGCACTAGGCAGAGTGGTCAATTCAAATAGCGTAAAAAATATATATATCGAAATTCCTTCTCCTGATTTTCTTCCAGGTGTTTATTTCGTGAAAGTCAATGAGCGCGTATACCATTTGGTGAAATGAATGCACTGAAATTTGCAGC
>JAYTMF010000268.1:0-3283 GCA_043728755.1 Flavobacteriales bacterium | reverse complement strand
ACGAAAGGATTTTTTCGTTCCGGGTTTCAACTTGTTCGCAACAGAAGCGGGAATTTCAATGTAGGTCCATCCGGTTTTCTCACCTTGTTCTTTGAATTGTTGAAGTGTGACTTTTAACGTGATCATAGAGCAAACGCGTTAACGGTTGAATTATCCCGCATTACCCAATAGAACTCATTTATGGCAATGCGTGCGGGATTCTCAAATCTAAGCAATAGATAATTTACTTTCATCATTCAAAAATGAACTAGAAATTTCTATCGCTTGATTTGGGATTATACAATCACTCTCTCCATTTTTGTTTTTCCAAATGAATACATCAATTCTCCGATTGACTCCAATGGTTCGGTGATGATGATGGAGGCTTTTTTGCCGATGGTGATGGAGCCATGTGATTCCGAAATGTTCATTGCATACGCTCCATTGATAGTGGAAGCATTCACCACTTCTTCAGGTGTCATATTCATATAGATACATGCGAGACTATTCACCAGATTCATATTGCCGCTTGGTGAACTGCCCGGATTGTAATCTGTGGCCAATGCCAAAGGCAATCCGGCGTCGATGATTTTGCGCGCCGGTGTATATGGAATTTTGATGAAGAGCGAACATCCCGGAAGGGCCACCGGCATCGTGTTCGTTCCGCGCAATGCATCGATGTCTTCATCGGTGATCAGCTCGAGGTGATCGACGCTGAGTGCGTTGTGCTTTACGCTCACCGCAACACCGCCGATGGCATTGAATTGGTTCACATGAGTCTTTGGTCGCAAGCCGTGTTTCACTCCTGCCTCTAAAATGCGATCTGTTTGTTCAACGGTAAAATAATTTTTCTCGCAAAACACGTCGATGAATTCTGCGAGGGCTTGTTTGCCGACTTCAGGAATCATTTCATTCACCAGCAAATCAATGTAGGCATCAGGATTGTTTTTGTATTCCATTGGAAAGGCATGCGCACCTAAAAATGTGGCTTTGATCGTCATCGGATGTTTTTCCTGAAGCGCACGAATCACGCGCAACATTTTCAATTCGCTTTCCAAAGTGAGACCATAACCGCTTTTGATTTCCACGGCACCCGTTCCCATCGACATCACATCATTCAATCTATGCCATGCCGACTCAAACAATTCCTCTTCATTTGCCGCTTGCAATTTTTTCGCTGAATTCAAAATGCCGCCACCGCGCGTTGCGATTTCTTCGTACGATAGCCCGTGAATGCGATCTACAAATTCGCCGACGCGAGAACCGGCATACACAATGTGTGTATGTGAATCGCACCATGCAGGCAAGACGAATTTTCTATGGGCGTCGATCACTTCAAGATCGCGCCAGTCGCTGATGCCGGGCCATTCCGACATCGCTCCAAAATCAGCGATCAGACCATCTTCAATGGCCAACCATGCGTCGGCCTTTATGGGAAGGTTTTTCATTGCACTTCCGGCGAGAAGCGGTGGTGAATTTTCATAAACACCGACAAGGCCTTTGATATTTTTGACGAGGATCTTTGACATGTTTTCCGGGTGCAAGTTTATATCAAGTTCTTATAGTTATTGTGTTATTGAGTGATTGGTTATTCACGGTGCTAGTGATTGGAGTGCGAGGCTTCTGAGAACTCACACTTTTCAGTCTAAGTGCGAAGGGCACTTCCAAAAGCCTCTTTCATGAATCTACCTAATATGAATCTTGCTATTCTCTAGTCATTTATTTCGATGTTCATTTTGTCGAATTCTTCGTCAAATCATACACCAATGTGATTTCTAAAACATGCCAATGTTTGAGAATTCATACAGTGGTAAATGCCGATGACTACAAGTGTTTAATTCAATCTGGCGAAGCAATGATTGGACTATTACACTTGTCCATTAGGTATCACCTCGTCTTCAACAAAATGACATAGCGCGATTCACAAAACAGGTTATGAGAAGTGCCCTGTAGTTGAATGTGAAGAGAAAGGAGTAGCGCGATTTAAATTGAATGCACGTCCTCAAAACTCACACTCTCTAAATTATGAAGCCTCACACGTTGAACAATTTTTGCGAAAATCATCGTTTCCCACTAACCTTTCCATCACCTTTCGAATATGAAATCTGTCAATATAATTTTCTTCATGCTTTCCTCTTTTTTGGTAAAGGCTCAATACATTGAAACGGAAGACAAGCCAATACTTAAGAAAAACAGCATCGGCGTTGGTCTCAATCCGGTCGTGGCGATGATGCTCGGTGCCAGCTCGGAAAATTTGCATTATAGTTTGAACTACAGACGACTATTGAATGAGAACAGAAGATTGCGCACCATCATGAATTATCAATGGGATAAGAACTATTATTCCGACAATTTGCCGGTGCGATTAACTGACACCACCATCACATTGATAGGTAGAAACTACGGCTATCAGTATGCTGAATTAAAAGTGGGAATGGAGTGGAGTGATTTCAAATCCAAGTACGATGGATTCTATGGTTTTGATGTGCTTGTGGGCTACCATAAATACGACGATCTGCTAACGCATGAAGAGCGTTTCGTTGTGAGCAGTGCTAACGGTTACGGTCGTGTCGGTTCTCTTGCCAACCGCGATACTGTGATCTATTATACCAACCATTCCCTCGTCATTGGTTTTGCTCCATTCTTCGGCTATCGTGTCGAAATGAATGAGCATTGGGAATTACTCGCATGGATGTCGCCGGAGTTTGTGTACATATTACCCATCAAAACCGATACGCACGGTGTTCAACAATATTACCGAGCGAACTCAACGATCAATTTTAGGTTGAGGTTGTTGGATGTGGTGGTGGGGTATAGGTTTTGAGTTTCTATCGGTATGCATGTTGCACTTTGTTTGTGAAGTCATTGAATTTTACTTCTTTTTTCAATATAAGGAATTGTAGAATTGATTTTTCGGAGAACAAAAATTGGCTAAATGATGAAGGCCGGTTTTTGCAAGTCCCGTCATATTTGAAGGTAAAAATTTAACCAATCCCAAATGAAAAAATACAATTCCAATTTTCGGATATTATACCAATGTGATTTATAAAACAGGCCCATGTTTGAGAAATCACATTGGTATTATACTTCAAATTTCCCGATGTTGCCTATTATGATTTGTTGATTTTACGAATACCGCATCTTACACATCCATATAATCTCATACTCCTAAATTCCTACAATGCTATTCCTTCTGTATATTGCGTGGTTGATTTCGTCAAAAATCAAATCACAAACAGCAAAGACACTATTTATACGAATAATAAAATGGAAACAATCAGTATGAAGTATCCCGAAACGTTGA
>JAYTMF010000267.1:0-4249 GCA_043728755.1 Flavobacteriales bacterium | reverse complement strand
TATTCGTGAATGTTCATAGCATTTTTTTTGTGGGGCGAAATTAAGGCTATTCGTTATTCATGGAATGAGGATTTAGAGGTCAGGTGTTATGGGACATGTTTTAGAGGTTGGGGACTGCCTTTCGATGCGCCCGGCATATCAAATCACAATTGCTAATTGGAGGATTTAGTGAGCGGTACATTTGCGATTTTTCATTTGTGATTTGTGGCGGCGCCTGTGATACAATGCATCCGGTCAAACCCAATTCCAAATTCCTAACCCCTTCCATAGATACATTTGCCCTCAATGATAACAGCTACCGGAATAACAAAATCATACGGCAACTTACAAGTATTGAAGGGCGTGGATGTCGAGATTGCCAAGGGTGAGGTCGTTTCGATCGTTGGTGCTTCCGGTGCAGGCAAGAGCACATTGTTGCATATCATTGGAACGCTTGATAAACCAGATGCAGGTGAGTTGACATTCGAAAATACCCTCATTACAAAACTCAATGCGCGACAACTTGCCGACTTCCGAAATACACATGTAGGTTTTATTTTTCAGTTTCACAATTTGTTGCCGGAGTTTTCTGCCTTGGAAAATGTGTGCATCCCTGCTTATATCGCCAAAAAGTCGCGTGCAGAATCGGAAGCGCGCGCAACTGAGTTGCTAGAGTTTCTTGGATTGGGCGATCGCGCCGATCATAAGCCGAGTCAACTCAGTGGTGGAGAACAGCAGCGTGTGGCCGTGGCCAGAGCGCTCATGAATCAACCCGACGTTATCCTCGCTGACGAACCTTCCGGTAACCTCGACTCAAAAAATGCGCGCGAACTTCATCAGTTGTTCTTCTCGCTTCGCGAAAAATTCAACCAGACATTCATCATCGTCACTCACAACGAAGAGCTCGCTAAGATGGCGGATCGCACACTTGTCATGACGGACGGACGACTTTGATTGTTCATAGTTTTAAGTTTCTGGTTCCTGTCGAGAGTGGTGTGCTAAGTGAAAGGTTTTTCATTCGATGGATAGTACAAAGTTCCAATTTCCTAGTGAACGGTCATTGTTAGGACGACTAAAATCACACCGACAACTTTCTTAAAATGTTTTAGACTTCAACAAGTAAGTTGAAAAAATAGTTGCGTGGTCAAGTAACCTCACTATGCGAGTAGCCAAATAGATACATAATGAATTTATGACGAGACGTATTTCAAGCCATTGCCGATACAACAACAAGGGCAATACTATTATGGTTGGCATCTCAATCAATGAATCCAGGAGCAATAGCTTCGAATTTTGACACAGCAAGACGCACTGTTTCAACTCACTTACAAATTCTTACCGAGTGTGAATTAGTTAGACAAGAACAACAAGGCCGAGAAATTAATTACCAATTCAATCTCCAAAAGTTGAAAGAAAGTGCGGACTTTATAGAGCCATTCCGCAAAATGTGGGATGTCAAGTTTAATAAATTAGAAAACAGAAACGGATTCTTTCGAAGTTTACAAGTCGTAAATAGGTTACAGCGCCCTAAAATTTCATAGCCGAAAAATAGGGTAATGGATATACTAAATTTTTCAGTGGACTTCTCCACGGAAGATCTGTTCAAAACACATAGCAAAATGGTGAGTGAAAAACAGGGTGCGGTATGCAAAAAATGCAATGGCGCTTCGAAAAAATTCTACATTCAATTGGCTGTGACGACCCTATGCCAAAGAGCATTCCAGGCATCTCTGAATTCGCCGTTTTCCCATGTAGGTTGAACCGGAGCAGCTTTCCATTCGTCATTCTCCTGGAAAATTCTCCAGTAAAAAACAAACGCTTCGTGTGGTTCTGTTTTTCTGTAGTCGGAACGACCCCATTTGACAATGAAGAAGTGAATTTCTCCATTGACTTCCCGCACAAAATATTTACCCTGACTAAACCATTGAAGTATTTTTATTTCGCGCTGAGCAGGATGATTTTCAAGCACGGATAAATTTCTCTCATATGCCAACCACGGCACTGCTGTTTCGGATTGCAACGTGGAGTATTCCGCTAAATAAATAGTGTCATTTGTAACTGCGATACCTGCCCACAACCAATTGTTGAACATGGAAGGACTGGTGTAAAGTGTTTCGTGAAAAATGTGCTGCTGATCTAAAGAAGTCTCGAACTTTTCGTGCACGTTGTATTTGTTTACAACAGTGTATCCCATATATAATGTCGCATAGACAATCGACGCAATGGCAAACTTCATTCTGTTCGGATTTTCTCTACGCATGAAAAGACATATTCCCAGAATGAACATGAAGGGCAACGTCCAGAATGGATCAAGTACAGCGATATTATTGAAACCTACCAGGAAATGGGTGAAAGGCAAAAAGAACTGAGTGCCATACGTCGTGCAGCAATCCAACAACGCGTGCGTAACCAATGCAAGTGACCAGAGCAAATACCATCCTTTGTATGAAATTTCCTTTTTGAATAATCGATGTGTGATCCATGCCAGTGGAAATGACAATAGAAGAAGTACCAACATTGAATGAGAGTAGCTGCGGTGAATCTGAATTTTTATGATCTCCTCGCTGAAAAATGGATTCATCAGTATGTCCAAGTCGGGAAGCGTGCCGGCAATTGCACCTATCAACTGCGCTTTGTTGCCGATTTTCCTGCCCAACACAACTTCCCCGCAAGCGGCTCCAAGTACTATTTGACTGAGTGAATCCAATTCTGAAATTTCGGCGAAGAAACATCCCTTTCAGCATCATACAAAATTCTTGGTTATAACCAATACTAAATTTTAATACATGTGAATGAATCACTTAGTTTTACGGTAATTAAGTTATTTGTCATGAAAAATTCACTGATTTGTTTTGTTCTAATCTTCACTTTTCAATCGTGTCAGAACAGCCCCAAGGTCAAGACGGAAGAGCTGAGCACAAATTATTTTACGTCAGTTGAATCAGGAGTTCAAGATGGTGGTGTCAGAATTATTCCTATTCACACCGAGAAAGGTGATTTCAAAGTTTGGACGAAAACGATTGGGAACAATCCGGAAATTAAAGTTCTTCTTTTAAACGGAGGCCCGGGTGCGACACATGAATATTTCGAATGTTTCGAAAGTTTTCTTCCGGGTGCAGGCATTGAATTCATTTATTATGATCAATTGGGTTGCGGCAACTCGGATAATCCTGCGGACACTGCCATGTGGGACCTCGCAAGGTATGTAGAGGAAGTAGAACAAGTGAGATCTGCGCTTGATCTCAATGAGAAGAATTTTTATTTGCTCGGTCATTCGTGGGGTGGTATTCTGGCGCTTGAATATGCTTTGAAGTATCAGGATCACATGAAGGGACTCATCATTTCTAACATGATGTGCAGTTGTCCCGATTATGGAAAATATGCTGATGAGGTATTATCGAAGACCTTGGATCCGGCTGTATTGAAAGCAATAAAGGACATCGAAATAAAAGGTGATTTCGATAATCCGAAATACATGGAATTATTGATGCCTAATTTTTATCAGCAACATATATGTCGCATCCCAATGGAAGAATGGCCTGAGCCCATGTCCAGATCTTTAAGTAAAATGAATCAGTCTTTGTATGTCACTATGCAGGGACCAAGCGAATTCGGTATCGCCGGTAACCTTGTAAATTGGGATAGAAAATCTGTTCTGGGCAAGATCAAAATTCCGACATTGACCATTGGTGCGAAAGAAGACACGATGGATCCCGAACACATGAAATGGATGAGTACACAAATGCCGCAGGGTTCTTACATGTATTGTCCCAATGGCAGTCATATGTGTTTTTATGATGATCAACAAGCGTACTTCAAAGGACTGATTCATTTTTTGATCACCTCAAATACGGAAGCAAAAAAAAGAGGTTGAATTCATCAACCTCTTGTTTCATTACAAATGCTTTGAATTGCAGTTATACCGATTGGACAAGTGTAATAGTCCAATCTTTGCTTCGCCAGCTTGAACTAAACATTTGTATTCATCGGCATATACCACTTTATGATTTCTAAAACATTGGCATGTTTTAGAAATCACATTGGTATTATATCGGTGCTTGTGCAGCAGCAACCGCGGCACCCGCATTCAAATTTCCATATCCTTTTGACGAGCTTGGGGAAGGGTAATATTGTGAAGTGGTGAGCAGGTAGTTGTACACTTGCGCACGCGTGAAATTGGGATTTATTGACCACACATTAGCTGCTATACCTGCAGCAATGGCGGTTGCAGAGGAACTTCCACCAATGTATGTTGGTGCTACCCCACTTG
>JAYTMF010000266.1:0-1101 GCA_043728755.1 Flavobacteriales bacterium | reverse complement strand
AAAGCCGAATATGGCACTTTTTATCCGACTTGCCGTTGCAATTGGCTCGTCGAATTTACGAACGAACGCCTTGATTTTCTCGTCAAATTTGTTTCAAACACAAATGAAGGTGAATCTTGTGGTGGCGTTGTTAATTCTAAGAAACGTAAAAGTTTTATGACTTTTCATCAATAATTAAGGTATACTTTTTTCGAGGACACAATAATTGAGTTGACAATTCCTTTAGCTTAATATATTCACTTTTGCACACACAACTTGCCGTTGCTGACTTTCGTCGGTAACGGCATTTTTTTTTTACAACGAAAAGGACCCCTCAGTATAACCGTCATTTTTTTGCTAAAATACTTAAAAAAAGAGAAAATAGTTGCAAATATCGGTTTAGATTTGTTTCATAAAATGGACAAACGACCTTGTTTTGTTCCAACCAAACTTTCCACAATCCACGTATGGTCAACATTAATATTGAAGAAAAAACGACAAAATACGACGCCGTTATCGTCGGTTCGGGTGCGGGCGGCGGCATGGCGGCGTATATTCTCAGCCGCGCGGGACTGAAGGTCTGCGTTTTGGAAGCGGGCGGTTATTTCGACCCCGCCGACCCCAAATACATCACGCAGATGAAAAATCCGTGGGAATCACCGCGGCGGGGCGCCAATACGACCCGTCCGTTCGGCGATTTTGACGCGGCTTGGGGCGGTTGGCAAATCGACGGCGAGCCTTACGCGGCTAAAGAAGGGACTGAATTTCACTGGTTTCGCTCGCGGATGTTGGGCGGTCGGACGAATCATTGGGGACGCATTTCGCTCCGTTTTGGTCCCGACGATTTCAAGAGAAAATCACTCACGGGCGTTGGCGACGACTGGCCCTTTGGGTATGAAGAATTGAAACCTTTTTACGACCGTGTTGACCAATTAATCGGCTTATTTGGCAGTATCGAAAACTTGCCAAATGAACCCGATGGCATCTTTTTACCGCCGCCAAAACCACGTTTGCACGAGTTAATGATGAAAAAAGCGGCAAAAGAAGTCGGTGTGCCTATTATTCCGTCACGGATGGCGATGCTCACAAAGCAGATTAATGATGACCGTGGACAGTGCTTTT
>JAYTMF010000265.1:0-1335 GCA_043728755.1 Flavobacteriales bacterium | reverse complement strand
CTGAGGGGTCTCCTTCGATTGACGTGAGTGACTTGTCGAGTGGGATTTATTTTGTTCATTTTCAAAAAGAGGGCGTCGTGTGTACAAAGAAAATTAGCGTTGTGAAATAAATCAGTTTGTCCACGAGTTAATATTAATTAAATAATTTTTATTTTATAATTAATTTAAAATCAAATAAATACGTTAAAAAATTTGTATTAATCTGTATGATTTGTGGACAAGTAGCTATAAAAAAAGCCAACTAAACGAACACGTTTAGTCGGCTTTTTTTTGTCATTCAGAAGGAATCACTTTTTATTTTTTACTTAAATAGGACCCCTCAGTATAAAAGCATTTTTAGCAAAAATTACGCTTTTATGGCCGCAATACCCGGCAATTCTTTTCCTTCCAAGAATTCCAACAAAGCGCCACCGCCCGTTGACACATAACTTACGGCTTCCGACAAACCCATTTGCGTCACCGCCGCCACGGAATCGCCGCCGCCGACGAGCGAAAAAGCACCGTTTTTAGTTGCCTCCGCCACCGTCAAAGCAATGGTTCGGGTGCCAACGGCAAATTTTTCTAATTCAAAAACGCCCATCGGACCATTCCATAAAATCGTTTTTGCCGACAAAATGGCTGCGCTAAATGCCGCAACCGCTTTGGGACCAATGTCCAAACCCATCCAACCGTCGGGAATTTCGCCCGTTGCCGTCGTCATCGTGTTCGCCGCCGCGTCGAACTTGTCGGCAATGATGGAATCTTCGGGCAATAAAAACTGAACACCCCGCGCTTTAGCCTTGTCAATCAACGCTTTAGCGTGGTCGAGTCGGTCATTTTCGCAGAGCGAATTGCCGATTTTTCCACCCAAAGCCTTCTCAAAAGTATAAGCCATACCGCCGCCAACGATGAGAATATCGACCGTTTCGACGAGTTTTTCCAATATCAAAATCTTATCACTCACCTTTGCGCCGCCGATAATGGCCACCGATGGGCGCGCCGCGTGGTTCAAAACGCGCTCCGCATTCGTGATTTCAGCCTCCATCAAATAGCCAAAAGCCTTGTGGTTTTTGTCAAAAAAATGCGCCATTGTTGCCGTCGAAGCGTGCGCCCGATGCGCCGTTCCGAAGGCATCATTGACGTACATATCGCCCAAAGCGGCAAGTTTTGTCGCCATTTCGTCGTCACCTTTCTCCTCGCCCTTGTGAAAACGCGTGTTTTCGAGCAATAAAACGTCGCCATTTTGCAGAGCTGCAGTCTTTTCAATCGCTTCTGAGCCGATGCAATCATTGGCAAAAGCAACGGGTTTGCCAAGCAATTCGCTCAAATGCGGCACTAAATGCCGTAAAGTGAAGC
>JAYTMF010000264.1:0-2687 GCA_043728755.1 Flavobacteriales bacterium | reverse complement strand
TCAAAGAATGCACGGCATTTCCACATTCACCCGGAGTCCAGGATGTCACACCGCCGTAATTTGTTGCAACACATGAATTGCTATATGTGATATCATTACATCCGCACACGGGATCAAAGATGGCTATACAAACCACATTCGGATCGATTTGCGTGGGATCAATGCAGTTGCTTGCAACATTTTCGCAATAAACCGAACACGCTTCCATAGATGAAAAAAACAGCGCGCCGTAGTCGTATCCATTTTGCCCGATATAGCTACAACCGCTTTTCATGATGCATCCTGATTCGGTAAGAGCTATTCCTAACGGCATCGCACATTTCCCGAAATCAATGTAATCAGGAATGACTTGACAGCTTGAGTCACTGCATGGACCGAGTGAATAAGTAACAGCACCACCATAAAAGAATGCTTCGCATGCGTTGGTATAATTCACGCCGTCACATCCGCAGACAGTTGCCAACGATGGAAGGCAATCCACCACGAAACCCTGTTCAATTTGCCATTGGTTGATACATCCAGTTAGTACATCACCGCAATTACTGTTGCAATCTTCAATATTCTGATAGAAGCTGGAGGAATAATCGATCTCTCCAACGACGTATCCACAGCCACTAATGCCTGTGCACATATTTCCCGTCCAGGCATAACCCATGAACATATCACACGGGCCGAAGTCGACATCACTCACATCGACGCAATCACCGCTTCCGGTGCATTCTCCATCAGTCCAGGAGGTCAGCCCACCATAATTCTGTGCAGCACACGCATTTCCATAAGTCAATCCATCGCATCCACATACCGGTTGAAATATAGTAGGACATATTGCATCCGGATTTATCAGTGATTCATCAATGCACTCTTGACTATTGGCACTTACAAGAAAAAAAAGAAGTAGCGAGGTTGTAAAATATTTTTTCATGGTTTGAATAGTTTATTCGATTGGCTGTATAATGATGATTGAAAGATTCATCGAAATGTTGCCTGTTAGAAAATAAAAATTTCATTGTGCGCATATAGAATTGAAAAAAGTCTAATTTAGCTAGCAACTATTGGAGCGATCCTGTAATCTATCAAGAAATCCTGAACATTGAAGCGCGTTAAACTATATGTTGCTTTTTTTCTTATCTCCGGAATTATCTCTGGTCAGATAGATCGTATTGGAACGCCTTTGTCGTGGACAACCGGCCAGGACTTTATCAGCCATTCGCTGTGGCAAACCCTCACTTCTCCGGATATTGACCACCTGCTTTTTGAAGATGCTGTAGAGACTGACAAATCGCGCCCGTATCGTTTTGCTTATGCGCATGATGTCGACTATCGACTTGGAATGGTAGGACATTGGTCGAACTTACAAAATGGCGATCGCATTTGGGTTTTGGGAATCGACTGTCCGGGAGCATTTGCAATAGGTCTCACTTTTTCATTTCTCAATTTACCAAGGGGATCAAAAATTTACATTTATTCAGAAGACCATCTGGACTACATAGGACCAATAACCTCGAAAGACAATCGCAACGAGCAAATGGGAACCCCACCTGTGCGGGGCTCAAGGATTATACTCGAGTATTATGAGCCCCACGCTTCACGCGGCATGGGCGACTTTCATATTCAACATATCACACGCTCCTATCGCGATCTGAAAAACACGGCAACGTTTATTAATTCACAGTGCATGGAACTGGTAGAGCCGGAATTGTTGTCGACTGAACTCAACAGTGCAGCGTCATCTGTTATGATGATGTTGGTGGATAAAGGCCAGAGAATTGCCACAGCAACATTATTGAACAACACATCCAATGATGCGACGCCTTACGCAATGACATCTGCAAATGCCATCATTGGCGATCCTTCATCATGGATATTTCTTTTGAATATCAAAGGAGGTGCTTGTTACTTTAACAATTCCGGATGTAATGTTTCAGCCTTATGTGGTGCCTATATCACTGAGACGGATCCTACCAATGGCGTGACTTTAATCCGGCTTCGAAATTCTCCCAAACACAGCTGGAATGCATACTATAGCGGTTGGCGATTGAGTGTTGCACCGGTCAATTCTGATTACACTTGTATTCAACATGCTTTGGGACTTCCGCAGAGCATTGCGAGCTATGATGGGCATTTTGTGAGTTCAACCATGAATGGAGTTTCTACAAAAGCACTCGAACCCGCGGAAAATGGTGCGACATTTCCAGGGAGTATCGGAAGTCCGTTGTTTGATCATGACATGAACGTCATTGGTATATTCGTAGGAGGCAATTCGAATTGCAATTCACAGGGTCAGGATCACTTCGTGTACTTATCCAGTTCCTGGAACAAATTCCACAACTATCTCGATCCGTTTGTGGTTGCTGCCGACCGATTGGAGGGACTTCATCCAAAAATTATTCCTTCTGCTGAGCAGGAAAAGAAATTCAATGTCTTCTTTTTCCCAAATCCTGCGAGCGAATGGATCTATATCCAAAACGAGAGTGACAACGCTATCAACGAAGTGCGTATTACCGATGCATCGGGAAGACTCGTGCGCAAACTTCGACCTACGGTTCCAACAATTAACGTGAATGATTTACCAGAAGGTATTTATGCCATTTCGTTCGTTTCAGGCAATGATGTAGTCACTCATTCGCTGTTGATCCGGTAGTTCCTTTTTCAGCTTTTCTTAATAAAATTCGTTTCTCTTCTGAAGC